>DATCXG010000121.1:0-3748 GCA_036565945.1 Gemmatimonadaceae bacterium | reverse complement strand
TGGTCCCGTCGAAGCTGCCGGTTTCCGCCTCGCATAGCCGGGAGCCGCGGTGGCGGCACACGTTGTAGTAGGCGTTCGTGCGTCCATCATCGTCGCGAACCACGATGATGCTCTCGCCGAGTACGTCCTGCAGGAAGTAATCGCCCGCCGCCGCCAGACGAGCTTCACGACCAACGCAGAGCCAGCGCCTGGCGAAGATCTTCTCCCGCTCTTCGGCGAATATCGCCGAGGAAGTGAAGTACTCGCCCGGCAACGTGCGGGCGTCGTCCAGCGGGATCTCGGTAGTCCTGAGAAAGGTCGCCATGGGGGTATCGGAGGTAGATGGCACGCGCCGCGCGACCAGGACGCACGGGCCGCAGGATCGCCGTAGCCTGATCCTATCTCCGACGCGCACGCCGCGCGAGGGCCCTGGGAAGGGATGTCGTCAGCCGCTGTGCGCGCGGCCGCAGGTCCGCGCCCACGGAATGATGTCCAGTCGCTCGAACGGAATATCCTCCCCGCTGGCCTCGCAGATGCCGAAGCGCTCCGGCGAGTGGTATAGGCGCTCGAGCGCAGCATCGATCTCCTCCAGCTCCGAGCTCTCCCTCGCCGCGTTCGCCGCCTCCAGCTCCTCGCGATTGGCGTCCGTACCCAGGTCGGCGGCGTGGAGAGGAACTACCGTGAGGTCGCCGGAGCGCTCCTGTTCGGTCGAGTTGGTGAGCTCGGAATAGTTGCCCAGGTCGGTGAGCACGCGGTGTCGCTCCTCCAGAAGGCGACGCTCCAGGTGCTGGCGCTGCGCTGCGCTAAGCGGCATTCTACTGACTCCGTATGGTGCGTTTTACGTGGGAACTGGATGCACGCGACGCGCGACGCGACCGGGCCGCCGTGCGGTCGTCGGTGGTAGCACGGAACGTGACCCTGGCTGCGATATGCGATAGGCATGCCGCGATCCATTCGCCCTGTCCATCTGCACCCATCACGCTGAAAATGGCGCTGCTTCACAGAACGTTCCGAAAATCACGATCGTCGCGTCCCCGCATGGCTCCGCGCCCAGGCCCTGCTCTGCCACTGGCAGTGACACTGGCAGCAGCACTCACAGCATTCATAGCGTGCAGCGGCGAGCGATCCGCGCCCGACGGTGATTCAGCGCGAGATACGAGCCGACCAGCACCGGCATCGCCCGGACCGGCCGCGAGTGAAGGTGGCGGCCTCGATTCCGCTACGGGCGCATCCGGAGCCGTCACGGTGATCAGGGAGTACTACGCCGCGATAAACGCGCACCGCTTCCACGATGCGTACCACCTCTGGGTGGGGAGCGGAACGGGGAGCAACCAGACGCTCGAGGAGTTCGCGCAGGGCTACGACAGCACGCGCTCCGCTCGCGTGGTCCCGGGGATCCCCGGGCGCATAGAGGGCGCCGCCGGATCGCGCTACATCGAGGTCCCGGTGACCATCGACGCGCTCTCCATCGGAGGCAGGCACCGGCGCTTCACCGGGAGCTACGTGCTGCGCCGCGCGGTAGTGCCCGGCGCCACGCCAGAGGAGCAGGGCTGGCACATCTATTCCGCACAGCTACACGCGGTGGAGTGAGCTCGCGCTCCCACGAATCGACAACGCGGGAGTGTGCCAGAGCGTTGTATCAGCAGTGCCTTCCAACGGCATCTCCGATCAGGGCAGATGCCTCTCACCACAAGCACGGAACTTACGAGATGAACAGGGCTCCCAGCTCGAATCTATCGCGCCTCTCAGCGGTCGTCGGCTTGTTCGTATCGCTCGGCATGTCGGGTGCGGCGCCACTGCCGGCGCAGGCACGCCGGCCGGCGCCGACCGATGTGCACTACGACACGGCCTTCTTCCAGGACCTCTCGTACCGGATGATCGGTCCCAGCCGTGGAGGCAGGGTCACCGCTGTCACCGGTGTCGCTTCCGAGCCGCGCACCTTCTACATGGGCGCGGCGAGCGGCGGCGTGTTCAAGACCACCGATGCGGGTGCCACCTGGCTCCCGATATCCGACGGCGCGTTCGAGGTAGGCTCCATCGGGGCCGTAGAGGTCGCCCAGTCCAATGCGAACATCGTCTACGTGGGGACGGGCTCCGAGAGCATCAGGAGCAACGTGTCGATCGGGAAGGGTGTGTACAGATCCGACGACGCCGGAAAAACTTGGCGATTCGTCGGTCTGCACGACGTGGGGCAGATCGGCGCCGTTCGAGTGCACCCATCCAATCCGGACCTCGTGTACGTCGCGGCAGTGGGAGATCCGTTCGTCGACAACCAGGAGCGCGGAGTCTACCGCACTCGCGATGGAGGGAAGAGCTGGCAGAAGATCCTCTTTCTGTCCGACAGCACCGGGGCGGTGGATCTCGAGCTCCAACCGGGCAATCCGGACGTGATCTACGCGGCGATGTGGCACGGCCAGCGGAGGCCGTGGACGATCATCAGCGGCGCGCGCGAAGGCGGCATCTACAAGAGCACCGACGGCGGCGACCACTGGACGAAGCTCGGCGGCGGGCTGCCCGACCAACTCTTCGGCAAAGCCAACATCGCGGTCACAGCGGCGGACCCCGACCGAGTGTACGCGCTGATCGAGGCGAAGCCGGGCGACGGTCTCTATCGGTCGGACGATGCGGGCGCGCACTGGACTCGCGTGAACTCGCAGCCATCGCTCATCACGCGTCCGTTCTACTACACCACCATCGCCGCCGACCCGACGAACGCCGATGTGGTTTACGCAGGCGCCGAGGGCTTCTTCAAATCGACCGACGGAGGCAAGAGCTTCAAGCGCTTCCCCACCCCGCACGGCGACAACCACGACATGTGGATCAACCCGCACGACGGGAAGATCATGATCCAGTCGAACGACGGCGGCGCGAACGTCTCGCTCGACGGTGGCCATAGCTGGTCCACGCAGTACAACCAGCCCACCGCTGAGATCTATCAGGTGGCGGTGGACAGCCAGTACCCGTATCGAGTGTACGGAGCGCAGCAGGACAATACCACGCTCATCGTGCCGAGTCTCCCGCCCGGCTGGCCGGTGGATGATCCGATGCAGCTCTGGCGGGTGGGCCCGGGGTGCGAAACCGGTCCGATCATCCCACACCCCATCAACCCGGACACCGTCTACGGCGCGTGCAAGGGCCAGTTCAGCCGGACGGATCTGAGAACCGGCCAGGAGCAGAGCTACTGGGTCGGCGCGCAGTACCTCTACGGGTTCAAGCCCGATGAGCTGAAGTATCGTTTCCAGCGCGTCTCTCCCATGGAGATGTCGCCACACGATCCGCGCATCATCTACTTCGGATCGCAGTACGTCCACCGCACCACCGACGGGGGCGTGACCTGGGAGCGGATCAGCCCGGACCTCACGGCCAACGAGCCGAGCAAGCAGGTGGTGTCGGGATCGCCGATCACGCGCGACGTGACGGGCGAGGAGTACTACAGCACGCTCTACGCGATCCGTGAGTCGCCACTCGAGAAGGGTGTGATCTGGGCCGGTGCGAACGATGGGCCGATTCACGTCACGCGCGACAACGGGAAGACCTGGAAGGATGTCACGCCCAAGGGTCTCCCGCCCGGCGGCAGGGTACAGAACATAGAGCCATCGCCGCACCGCAAGGGATCCGCGTACGTGGCCGTGCTGCTCTACATGCTCGGCGACTACCAGCCTTACATCTACCGGACCGACGACTACGGGAAGTCGTGGACGCGGCTCACCACCGGGAGCAACGGCATCCCGGCGAACGAGCCCACGCGCGTGGTGCGCGAGTCGCCGGC
>DATCXG010000116.1:0-6115 GCA_036565945.1 Gemmatimonadaceae bacterium | reverse complement strand
GCTGCGGATGCAGTACGGGCACTGCGTCACGTGCGCGACAGCCACCGCGATGAGTTGCTTCGACTTGGTGGGAAGGGCGCCCTCGGCGAACACACTCTGGCTGAACGCTCGAAAGGCCGCGGCCGGCCCAGGCGCCAGACGGGTTCGCTCCTCGGCCAGCTCCCGGGTCGCTTGGGGGTAGAGCGGTTCGTGTCCCGACTCGCGAGGGGTCGCTGCGCGTGGCGCGCCAGTCGCTGGGGTGGTGGATGTGGCATGCGCGTCTGAGCTCATCAGATTTCTTCTCCTTGGAATCGAGTCTCTCGTTCAGCGATCGCGCGGGCGCCTGCCCGCTACCAGCTCACATTCCCGGGCCGGTCGAATGCACCCGGTGCTCCGCCAGGATCCGAGCTATGCTGGGGAAAGCCTTGCGCGCAGCGTCCGGTACCTGGCGCCACTCTTCGGTACCGGCCCGGCCAGCCCAGTAGTCGAACGGCTCGGAGCCAGGCCCGAGCGGCTTCCCCACGATGATCCGCCCTACCATTCCAGCGGCTTCGTGCGGCATGCAGTAGTAGTCGTAAACTCCGGGCACAGTCAGTGTGACATCGAAGTGGTCGCCCGGATTCACGAGGAACCCGGAATCCCAGGGCACCGCACGCTCGGGGATTCTGAGCGAGTGGCGATCGTTCCGCGGGTGGTAGGCTGTCGCCGTGTGCACGTTCTCGCGCACTATCCAACGCACGATCGTACCGGGCTCCACCTGGAGCCCGATCGGATCGAACCATACCCGTGAGCCGAGTGCATCGCTACGCATCTCGATCACCTCGACAGCGGCTGCCGGCGCCCGGCGGCCCGGCCCGAAGCCGAGGCCGACGAGCGCCATGCCGCCAACCTTGAGGAACTCGCGACGCGACTGCACTGTCACTTGGCCAGTTTGGCTACGTCAGCCTGCGACACGTACCACACGATGATGTGGTAGTGCGGCACCGCCACGCCCGGATGTCCCGCGTTGAAGACGATGTCCACGTGATCTGCGCGCTCCTGGGCAATCTTGAGGTCGCTGAAATTCTTGTGAGCCTCCATGTCCGAGATCGGGATCATGTAGATCGAGCTAACCAGCTTTCCCTGGTGGTCGTAGGCGAGGAATGGCCCGGCCGGGAGCGAGGCGGGGTCCACGTACAGCGTGCCGAGCCCCGGCAGGAAGTCGGGGAGTGGAACGAGCTTGCTGACCTGCTGGTAGGCGCCGCCTGGTGGCGCCTTGCTCTGGGCCGCGGCGGTATTGGGCGACGCGAAGAGCAGCCCGGCTCCCATGGCCCCGGCAAGAGCAGTGAATACGAAACGCTTCATACTGGAATCTCCTTATGGATCCTGAGTTGTTCTGAATGCATCCCGCCACGGCAGTGGTGCGGCGCGGTGCACAGGGCGGCTCCGCCCTGCATCGGTTCAGGCTAGTGCCGGGGCTACAGGCGCCCCGGCCACCAGTACCTCGACGTGGAAAGTCGCGAACGAACCGTGAAGAGATCATGAAGCGGCCAGGAAGCTTTCCATAATCACGCCCTCGCTCCAACCGGATTGTCAGTATCTTTCGGTATGTCCGGACCATCGATCGCTCAGGGCCCGTCGATGCAGGATCGTCTCAGGCAACTCGACGCTGCCACCTCCGCGCTGATCACCGAGGTCTCTCTCGACGGGGTCCTCGAGCGCGTGGTGCAGGTAGCCGCGCAGGTGATCGGAGCGCGCTATGCGGCGATCGGCGTGGGCGGACCGGACGGAGAGAGCCTCGAGAGCTTCACAACCTACGGGATAGACCCGGAGCTCCGACGCAGCATCGGTCCTCCACCGCATGGCCATGGCATCCTGGGCCTCGTCCTGCGCGAGGGAAAGTCGATCAGGCTGCCGGATCTGACCGCGCACCCCGACACTTGCGGGTTTCCCCCGGGGCACCCGCCCATGAACTCGTTCCTCGGCGTCCCGATTGTCGGGAGGCGCGGAATCGTCGGGGATCTCTATCTCACCGAAAAGGTCGGAGGCGAGTCGTTCACCGACGAGGACGAAGACATCGCGACTCTGCTTGCCTCCAAGACCGCCGCGGCGATCGAGAACGCGCGCCATCACGAAGAGAGTGCCCGGCTGCTCGAAGAAGTGCAGCAGCTACATCGGGCTCGTGAACGGTTCTTCGCGATGGTGAACCATGAACTGAGGAACGCGTTGGCCGCGGTCTACGGCTGGTCGGAGATGTTGGTTCGGAAGCGGGACCCGGCAACGGTTCCACATGCAGCGTTCGAAGTGCTGGAGTCTGCCGAGCGCGCGATTGGCCTCATCAACGACCTGCTGGATCTGAGCCGCCTGGACGAGGACCGTCTGAAGCCTGTCATCCGGGCGGCCGGGCCTTTGAGCATCGCCACGCGTGCGATGGATCGAGTGATCCCTGCCGCGGAGACGAAGAACGTCGAGCTTCAACTGTCGCCTGGCCCAGATCTCCCGAACTGCGAGACCGACGCCAGTCGGGTGGAACAGATACTCGTTAATCTGCTCGGCAACGCGATCAAGTACGCTCCCGACCAGAGTGTCGTAAAGCTGAGCATCACCGCGTGTGATCGCCGCGTGGTGTATCAGGTGGACGACGCCGGCCCCGGGGTGCCCCCTGGCGAGTTGGAAAGGATATTCGACATCTACGTAACGAACGTGGGGGAAGAGAGTCGCGGGCTCGGACTGGGTCTCCCTCTATCCCGGCGGCTGGCGCGATTACTCGGGGGCGAGCTCTACGCGGTTTCCAATCCGGGAATGGGGGGCAGCTTCATCCTCGAGGTCCCGGCGATGTCATCCTGAACGGCATCCTGAAGAGATCTTCACGTCGGCTTCCGATAGCGTTCAGCCGAAGCTCCGAGATTCCATAGTATGAAGATTCTAGTCGTAGAAGATGACCGTAAAGTGGCCGGGTTCATCGACCATGGCCTGAAGGAAGAGGGCTACGTCGTGGACATCGCCCCCGATGGGGACGAGGCCACGTTGCTGGCCCACGTCAACGACTACGATGTCATCCTGCTCGACGTGGTACTGCCGAAGAAGAATGGATTTCAGATTGCCGCCGAGCTCCGGCGCGAAGGGCGGAGCACACCGATTCTCATGCTCACCTCCCGTGATGCGGTCGAGGATGTAGTTCGCGGGTTGGATGCGGGCGCCGACGATTACCTCGCCAAGCCATTCAGGTTCGACGAGCTGCTCGCCCGGATCCGCGCACTCCACCGGCGCGGGGGCGCCGACCAGCTGGAGGTGCTTCGCCACGGCGCGTTAGCGCTCGATCGCCTGCGGCACGTGGCCACGGTTGACGATCGGCCACTGAATCTCACGGCCAAGGAGTTCCAGCTCCTGGAGTACTTCATGCTCCATGCCGGGGAGGTCGTCCATCGCACCACGCTCCTCGAGAAGGTGTGGGACATGCACTTCGACCCTGAGAGCAACGTGGTGGACGTCCACGTGGGAAACCTGCGAAGGAAGCTGGCGCGAGCGGCGGGTGAGGCGCTACTGAAGACCATTCGTGGCGTGGGCTTCAGCCTCGTAGACGGTAGCAGCGCCGACGACGCCGTGCCGTTGCGATGATTCTCTTCAGGACGCGGGCGCCGGCGCGGGGACGCTCCGCTCTGGATGTTCAGTCCGAAACAACGGAACTGCTACGCCAGCCGCCACCAGGGCAGCGCAGCCGAACACCGTGAGTGCCGCGGTGAAGCCCCACGTCAGGGCGACCTGGAAGAGCAAGCTCCCGAGGCCGAATCCGGTGAACAGCGTGAAGGCCATGAGCCCGGTGGCCTGGCCGCGGTTCCCGGGCAGATCGGTAACGATGCCGGCGAGGAGCGGTTGGGTCAGATCATAGCCCAGCGAGAGGGCCACGATGGCGACCTGTACGACGAGAAGCGTCAGCGGCGCGGCCAGGAGCAGGGCGCACACGGCGGTGAGCGCGACTCCGAACGGGATGATCCGGGAGCGACCGTGACGATCCGCGAGGCGCCCGATGGTGGGCCCGAACACGAGCCCGGGGATGCCGTAGCCGAGCAGCGCGAGACCGATGCCCACCTCGCCGAGTCCGAATCGCTGGCGCAGGTACAGCCCGAGCCATGTATAAATCCCCGACTGCACGACAGCATTGATCAGCACGTAGACATACGTGCGGCGCCCCCTGCGGAGCGACAATAGACTGCCGTAACCGCGAACAATTGCCGACAGGCGTGACACTGCCCTCTCCGGCAATCGAGGAATCGCCCCCAGCGCAACCGCCGCGATTCCCAGAGCTGCTGCGAGTGCAGCGACCGCCAGGAACAAGCCCTGCCATCCGATCACAGGTTCCATGAGCACACCCACTGTGGCGCCAGCAGCGGTGCCGCCGGCGATAGCCCCGAACAGCCAGCCGAGTGCGCGGCCGCGCTTCTGGAACGGTACGACGTCACCTATGAGCGTGAGACTTATCGGCACTACTCCGCTCGCCCCGATCCCCGTGGCGACGCGCCACGCCACGAATCCCGTGATGCCAGCCGCCGATGCGGTGGCCGCCGTGCAGAGCGTGAACAGCGTCAGCGAGCCAAGGATCACGCTGCGCCGTCCAAAACGATCCGACAGCGGACCCCACGCCAGCGTCGCCACCCCGTACGGTACCAGGTAGGCAGGCACCGCGAGACCGACCCAGGCGAGGTCGGTAGCGAAGACCTCGGCCAGGCGCGGGATGAGCGGCGCGACCATGAATGCCTGGACGAACACGAGGAAGGCGGCCGTACAGAGAATGGGCAGCATCCACCGGGAAGGTATCGATCGTGCGGGAGCGCGCCGTCGCGGCGAGGCCGCCATCACGCCTTCCCGCCGTGGCGCGAGTAGTGCCGCGCCACGCGAGCCCGGTTGTCACGTACGGAAGCCGAGTACCACTGGCGGCGAGGATTGCTGGCGAAAAACTGGAGCGTACACTCCGGGCGTGCGCACGTGCGCACGAGCGCTGCATCCGGCCCGGTGGCAGTCATACATCCAATCTAGTATGTCGTCGCATCAGACACAGGAATCGGAATCCACGCGTGTGGAGTGGTCTCAGGGGGAGACGTCGTCGTCATGGCTGGACGGAGAGACCCTTGCAACGCGAAGAACTCGAACATCGACGGTGCGGAGCGCGGCGTGCACCCGTATCGAGATGCGAGCGTGGGATCGGCGGAGGTTGACAGGCATTCGCGGCTTGCGCGAGCGGGATGCGCCGCGCAAGTGTATAAGCTGACACTTGATGTGTGAGGACATATGCCCAACGTCGATGCGAAGCAGAGTCCGTTCTATGCCTGGCTCGATCGGCCATCGATTCGGAATCTCGTTCGGGGGGCGCGATCGCTGTCGCCGGGCGAGCGATTGGTGCTGATCAAGGGACTCATCCCGGGACTGGTCGAGGCGATGGGCGACGAAGCGGTCCGCGCCTTCCTCGGGGAGCTCGTTACCAAGTCCCAGCGTTTTGCGGAGGCCGTGGCGAACCCGGGACGAGGTGGCGCCACCCGGCACACGCCGAGCGAGCGCCTGGGCGGCCCGGTCCCAGGACGGGTAGCGTATCGGCATCTGGCGGGCACGCGCAACCCGCGTCGCCCCGGCGGCCGGGTGCTCGAGCGACAATGGGAAGCCGCGGCGTGGGAAGAGATGCGGGACAGCTTGCAAGCGTAGCCGCGCACGACCGAATCGCGTCGTCTCGCGCGCCTCGGCGCGTGAATTGCTCGTGTTCCACCTGCACGCGAACGTGGCGGCCATTACCACCCAGATGGCCGCCAGTGCCGCACCCCTCGCGGCATCATGCAGTGGCTCACGCACAGGACGCACGCCATGGTGCAACATGAACCATGTCGATGAGCGCAACGCCATCGACCCGCATCAGACCCGAGATCGTCTACGCCTGGCATGGCCAGTCGTTTCTCATCGTCGACAACCGTGGGGAATGCGCGGACGACCACTCGCTCTCCGGCTTCTACTTTCGTGAAACGCGCTACCTGCGCACGCTGCGACTGGCGATCAATGGCGACCGCCCCTGGCAGTGCGATATCTCCGCGACCGCGCCCGACGCACTCGAGCTGACCTTCATCTACCCGGAGGTGCGCACCTATGGCGGCGGTGGGAGTGGATCCTCCGACGG
>DATCXG010000092.1:0-3002 GCA_036565945.1 Gemmatimonadaceae bacterium | reverse complement strand
GCAGGGTTCAGGAACTGCCTCGGGGGCGGGGTCTCTCCCCGAGGAGCCCTTTCTGATCCCCGATCCCTCTGCAGTTCCTGAACCCTGCCCCCTGAACCCTGAACCCCGTAGTTCCCCCCTTGACTGTCCGTCCAGTATTGTATACGATTCTTGCCGATCGTATACAATATGCAAGGCCACCAATTGACCGAGTCCGTCGCGGCCGACCCCGCTGTCGCCCCCATAGATCGCACAACCTGGCACGCCTACCTCGCTCTCGGGGTCGGCGTTTTCTGCATCGCGTGGTCCGCCATCCTCGTCAAGTTCGCCGACGACGTGCCCGGGTCGGCCTCCGCGTTCTATCGCGTCCTCATCGCGACCGCCGTACTCCTGCCGCTCTGGACCGCTCGCCTGCGGCACGCACCGTCACGCCAGGTCGTCGCGATCGCGGCGCTGGGCGGGATGTTCTTCGCCTTCGATGTGGCGCTCTTCAATACCGCCACTCTGCTGACGTCGGCCACGAGCACCACGCTCCTCACCAACAGCTCTCCCATCTGGGTAGCGTTCGGTTCATGGCTCCTCTTCCGCGAGTTGCCAACGCTGAGGTTCTGGGTCGGACTGGGCGTGATTCTGGTGGGGATCACGGCCCTCATCGGCGGTGACGTGATCCACGATACGAGCCTCGGCCTCGGCCACGCGATGGCCCTGGCGTCCTCGGCCTGGTTCGCCGCGTACCTCATGACCACCCACCGAGTCCGCGCCACCACCGATACCCTCACGTTCACGACCATCGCGGTGGCATCGAGCGCGCTCACCCTCGGCATCATCTGCCTCGTGCTAGGCGTGCCCATGAGTGGCTACGCGGCGCGCTCGTGGGCAGCACTCGCCACGCTGGGACTCGTCGTTCAGGTGGGTGGCTACCTGGCCGTCACGTACGCGTTGGGCCACATCCGGGCAACCGTCACCTCGGTGAGCCTCCTGTCCCAGGCACCGCTCACCGCCCTCCTGGCCATCCCCCTGCTCGGCGAACACCTCTCCGCCACCCAGGCACTGGGTGGCGCCCTCGTCCTGGGCGGAGTGTACGTAGTCAACCGGAGGTCATCGTGATGAATCCGCCACGCACCAACGGCGAGACCGTGGCCGGTCCGGGCGGTCAGGGTACGGGCCGGGAGGCGAGGCAAGAGTCTGACCCGCGCGCCAGTCGCGAGATCCATCGGAGCTCATCCACCCGGGCCCCGCTGCGTGAGGACCTGCGCCAGATCGTCCTCCGCCGGATCCTCAGCGGCGAACTGCCGGCCGGGAGCCGGATCACCGAATCGCGGCTCGCCGCGGAGCTCGGGGTGAGCCGTACCCCACTTCGCGAGGCGCTCTTCCACCTGGAGCGCGACGGTTTCGTACGCTCGGATCTCGCGCGCGGCTTCTCCGTGGCACCGCTCTCCGGACGCGAGGTGAGGGAAGTCTATCCCATCCTCCAGAGCCTCGAGAGCCTGGCGCTGCGCTCGTTGGGGCCCGTGGCGGCGGCGACAGCGCCCGAGCTACGGCGTATGAATCAGGAGCTGGCTGAGGTCGCTGGTGACCCCGAGCAGGGCTGTGCCATCGACCACCGGTGGCACGAGACCCTGCTCTCGCCCTGTCCCAACCGCCGCCTGATCGAGCTGATCGGCCCGCTCAGGGAAACAGTATCCCGCTACGAGAGGCTGTACATGCGCGACAGGGCGCTCGTTGCCGCCTCAGTGGCGCAGCACCTGCTGATAGTAGAAGCCCTGGAGGCGGGCGATATGGACCGTGCCGTCCGAGAGCTCGAAGAGAATTGGCGTTTCGGGCTCGAGATGCTGCTCGTCAGCTTGGGTGAGCCTTGAAGCAAACTGGGCCGTATCGTGTATAAGGTAGGCAGTAGCTTTTTCGCGCTCATTGTCGCATAATCGGAACAACTTATACCTTGTGACTGTTTAATAGACAGTTCCTACAGTTGAAGAGACCGCGCATTTCTACTAGCGCACCCGGCGTGGATGCCTGGGTGGCGCCGTGTTGTGTGCAGTGCATCAGGAGGAAGTGGTGTCTGGTAAGACTACGACGGCACGCGGGCGCGGCAAGGCCGTTCGGCGCCCCGATCCCATCAGTGATCATATGACTGGCGACATTCTCGATATCTACATCGCAGAGACCCAGCGGGTGCCCACGCGCACAGCCGCCGAGCAGAAGGCCATTGCTCGCGTGATGCGCGACCCCAAGCGACCCGACGAGGAGCGCGAGCAGGCGCGAGAGGCGCTCATCTCGGCGAACCTCCGTTTCGCGTTCTCCATAGCGAAGCAGTATCAGCACCGGGGGCTCGACCTATCGGACCTCATCGCCGAGGCCAATAGTGGTCTCGTGCGCGCGGCCGACAAGTATGACCCCGATGTTGGCGTCAACTTCATCAGCTACGCTGTGTGGTGGATCCGGCAGGCCATTCATGCCTCGATCACCAAGCAGTCGCGTTCCGTGCGGCTGCCGCTGAGCCGCGCGAGCGACCTCACGCGGATCGCTCGGGCGCGCACCGCGCTCAACGACGCATTGGGTCGCGATCCCACGGTCGAGGAGATCGCGCGGGTTGCCGAGCTCTCTGTGGAGCTCACCAAGGACCTGGTGGCGCTGACGCAGCCCGAGCGGTCGCTCGATGAGCCGCTCAACACCAGCCATGGCGACCGTGGTGGTCGGACGCTCACCAGCATCATCTCCGCCGACACGGACGAGGAGGAGGGTGCGCTGCCGATGGGGATCGAGGACGAGTCGCGTCGCGAGCTCCTGCTCCGGGCGTTGGAGACTCTCTCGCCCAGGGATCGCCGCGTGCTCGTGCTCTACTACGGTCTGGAGAGTGGTGAGCCGATGACGCTCGACCAGATCGCGAAGATCTTCGGGATCACGCGCGAGCGGGTGCGGCAGCTGCGCGACCGTGCGCTGGCCACAGTGCGGCGCGGGGAGAGCGCTGAGCAGCTCAAGCGGGAGTGGGCTGCGTGAAACTACGGGGTTCAGGGTTCAGGGGG
>DATCXG010000090.1:0-5106 GCA_036565945.1 Gemmatimonadaceae bacterium | reverse complement strand
CGGCGCTCGAGCATGAGGCAGCCGAGTACCACGTGGTCGATGAGGTGGCCGCTCGGGGTACGCGTGAACCCCTCCCACGATACATCGTACGACTCGATCTTCCCCATATCGTGCAGCAGGGCGCCGGCCACTACGAGATCGGGGTCGGCGCGCATGGCTTTGGCGATCCCACGGCCGATGTAGGCCACCTCCCACACGTGGAGTAGCAGACCGCCGAGCTTACTGTGGTGTCCCTTGATGGAAGCCGGCGCGCGCTCGAACCGGAGCCGGAACGGCTCGTCGTCGAAGAAGAGCGAAACCACACGCTTGAGCCGATCCGCCCTGATCTCGTTGCGCAGCTTGTCGAGGTGCTCCCAGAGCGTGGCGATGTCCTGCTCCACACACGGGATGAAGTCGTCCAGACGCAGGCCGTCGCGCGGGAGAACCCGCAGTGGTGCACTGAGCTTGAGTTGCCTCTTGGCCGCGCCCCTGGCCTCGTATCGCGAGATCTGCCCGATGGCCTGAACTATGGCGCCGCGCTCAGCGCCCTCGGCCCAGCCACTGTCGAGCAGGTTCGACCAGATGGGCTCGGTGTCTATCTCACCCGATGCGTTCCCGAGCGTGAGAATGACGAACGGTTCCCCGCCCGCCTTCTGCTTCTCCACACGGTCCACCACGCGCAGTTCGTGCTGCACCCGGTCACCGTACTCTGCCTGGCTGAGATTCACCGCCGTCATGGCGCCGAAACTCGCTCCTACGGCTCGGATTGGCAAGAGCACGGGGGTGAGAAGTCGATCACGTCACGTAGACTATCTCGCCGTCCGAGTCTATCCCCATCTCCTGCTCCATTCCGCACACGCCGCAGATCTTCACTGCGTGCCAGGCTTCGTTGAATTCCTCCTCGTCCTCACGGCGCGCGGGCTTTACCAGGAGTTTTTTGTAGCTGTACTCGCCACAATTCTCGCACGCATGTGCCTTGGCGATCAGTTCGGCCCGCTGACGCGTGATTCCGCTCAAGGCTCAGTGCTCCTCATCGTCCCGCGGCGGAGCGATGAATGGGGTGTTCAATGCCGCGCTGAGACTCGAGGGCGTATGCTGCTGACCGCTCGGATCCGGTTGGTACGTCGCCGATGTGTTGTTGTCAGGCGCGTTGGGCTCGTGAACTCCGGTGCGCGCCAGCAACTCCTTGAGCCCGCCGAGCGCGCCCATCACACCGGTGGCTTCCATGGGTAGGAAGATCGTCGTGGCGCGACCCTGCGTGAGCACGGGGAGCGCCTCGAGATACTTGAGGCCCAGCAGGTACATGGCCGCCTGGTCCTTCGGCAGGGCGTTGGCGATGCGCTGCAGTGTCTCCGCTTCCGCCTGCGCCATCGCGAGACGAGCCTCGGCCAGCCCCTGCGCGCGGAGCACGCTGGCTTCCTTCTCACCCTCTGCCCGCTGGATCTGGGACTCGCGCACTCCCTCCGACTCGAGGATCGCCGCGCGCTTGCCCGCCTCGGCCTGGGTCACCGCAGCCCGGCGCTCGCGCTCGGCGCGCATCTGCAGCTCCATGGCCTGCTGGATCTCGCGCGGCGGCTCGATCGCTTGGAGCTCCACGCGGGTTACGTCCACGCCCCAGCTCACCGCCGCCTCCTCGATCACCTCGCGCATCCGGTTGTTGATCATCTCGCGGCTCCCGAGTGTCTGGTCGAGCTCCATCTCGCCGACGATGTTGCGGAGAGTGGTGCGCGTGAGCGTCTCGAGAGCGTAGGGGAGGTTCTGTACTGCGTAGGCCGCTTTCTGCGGATCGGCCACGCGATAGTAGAGCACCGCGTCGATGTCGATGGTCACGTTGTCCTTCGTGATCACCGGCTGGCTCGGAAAGTTCAGCACCTGCTCGCGAAGGTCGATGCGGGCGGTGGAGCTCGCGATGACTTTCTTGAGACCCTTCAGGTCGCTCTCGAAGTAGCGGACATCGATCGTCTTCGTGCGCTCGAGGAACGGGAGCACGACGTTGAACCCCGATCGCGCGATCCGGTTGAAGCGCCCTAACCGCTCCACCACCATGACCTCGGCCTGGCCGATGATCTTGAACGAGTTGATCGCGAGCAACAACGCCGCTATGACGATGATGCCCAGAACGATGCCACCCATTGGGTCCCCCTCGGAGAATGATGGTGAAAGCTACGAGTCCGAGGTGTCGTGGTACATGGGGCTGCCTGCTAACGCTGACCGATTTCCCCGTTCCAATCCGCCAGGAATATGTTCGTCTCGTGGGCGTTGGCGGCCAGTCGGTTGGAGGCCCACACGAGCTGCTTGCCATCGGGACTGAACTGCGGGAAGCCGTCGAATTCCGGGCTCGTGGTCACCTGCTCGAGCCCGGAGCCATCGAGGTTCACGAGGTACAGGTCGAAGTTCCCGCTGCGCGGATTCTTGTAGTTCGACGAGAAGATGATCCGCTGCCCATCGGGCGTGAAGAACGGAGCGAAGTTCGCACCGCCCAGTTTCGTGATCTGCCGCTGCTCGCTGCCGTCGGCATTCATCACCCATATCTCCATCTTGCTGGGCCGCACGATATTCTCCGCAAGGAGCGTGCGGTAGTCCGCGAGTTCGGCCGGGTTGGTGGGGTGGTAGGCGCGGTAGACGATCTTCGTGCCATCGGGGGAGAAGAACGCTCCTCCATCGTAGCCTGGAGCCGTGGTGAGTCTGCGGACCCCTGTCCCGTCCACGTTCATCGTGTAGATGTCGAGATCGCCATCCTTGGTGGACGTGAAGACGATCGTCTTGCCGTCGGGCGACAGTGTTCCCTCGGCGGTGTAGACGCCATAGTCAGTCAGGCGGCGCAGGTCGCTGCCGTCGGCGTTAGCGGTGTAGATGTCGAACGGATCCAGCCCCCACACGTACCCCTTGGAAGGATCGGGCTTCGGGGGGCAGGCGCTGTCGGCGGCGTGAGTGGAGGCGAAGAAGATCTTCTGGTCGTGCGCGAAGAAGTAACCGCACGTCGTCTTCCCCGTGCCCGTGGAGACGCGGTGCAGGTTGGATCCATCCACGTTCATGATGAACTGCTGGTCGCAGCTCCGGCCATCGCGGGTGGACTGGAAGATCAGGCGGCTGCCGTCGGCGCTGAAGTAGGCCTCAGCGTTCTCGCCGCCGTTGGTGAGCTGCCGGATGTTGCTGAGCCGAGACTCGCCGGGGGCCGAGGCTACGTGCTGCTGCGCGGCCGCCGAGTGTGCGGCGCATGCGATAGCGGCCGCCAGGGCGGCCGCGTGCAGGTATCTGGATGCGTGCATGGTGAGTCAGTTAGGGCGTCGAGTCGCCGTCGCTGGCGCGGCCGCGAGGGCGGCCGCGCAGAGAGATCGAAGTGCGTGAGTCGGGGGAGTCAAGCAGAGTCAAGCTAATGCTTGACGTCGTCGTGCGCCCGTGCGAGGGTGAAGAGGTCCTTCTGTGATTGCCCCTTCTCGAGGAGCGCCTTCGCCTTGAGGAGCTGTGGGTCGTTCGAGATCTCACGGCGGAAAGCGGTGGAGTCGCCGAACGCCAGGCGTGCTACCTGGGTCGAGATCCAGCGATTCACCAGAGGTGCTGCCGCATCGTACTCCTTCTTGTCAACGACGATCTTCGCCGCGGCGAGGCGGCGATAGAGCTCCTCGCGCCATTCGGGTGTCACGATGAAGGTCGGGGAGACCTGCCCCTTTAGCTGCAGGGAGTAGTCGTAGAGGACGCTCCGCATCGCCGGGAATTTTGGTGCGACCGACTTTGCAAACTCCTGCTCGGCCGTGGGGATTGTGTCCTCGGGTACGATCACGTCGGGCGTGATGCCGCCACCGCCGTAGATCACCCGCCCACCGTCGCTCTTGTAAGCCGGCCGGCTCTTCTTCACCGAGTCGCTCTCGAGCGAGTCCGGCAGGGGCTCCTCGCCAGGCACCGCGGCGGCTATCTGGTCAGGGTCGGCGGGCTTGTGACTCTTCTGGATGGAGCGCCCGCTCGGTGTGTACCACTTGCCCGTGGTCAGCTTGAGCGCCCATCCGCCGTCGAGCGGGAAGACGGTCTGCACGAGTCCCTTGCCGAACGAAGTAGTGCCCACCACCAGGGCCCGATCGTGGTCCTGCAGTGCCCCGGTCACGATCTCGGCCGCCGAGGCGGAGTAGCCATCCACGAGCACGACGAGCGGGATGGTCGGGATGTGCTCGTCGCCGCGCGCCGTGAATACCTGGGGTGGACCCTGACGCATGCGCACGCTGGCGATCTCGTCGCCCTTCTTCAGGAAGATGTCGGCTACGGCCAACCCCTGGTCGAGAATTCCACCGGGGTTGTTGCGCATGTCGAGGATGATCCCCCTGGCTCCCTTGCTCGTGAGATCGTTCAACGCGCTCTGCAATTCTTCGGACGCCGTCTCATTGAACGTCTGGAGCGGGATGTACGCGATGCGATCATCGAGCATGAGCGAGAACGGCACCGCCGGCACGTGGATCTCCGAGCGCGTGAAGGTGTGCTCGATCGGTTGGCCCACACCCGGGCGGGCGAAGCGAACCTGCACCTTGGTCCCGATGGTTCCTACGAGCACGTCGGAAACCTTCTGCGACGTCCAACCGCGAGTGGATGCCGTATCGATTCCCACGATCCGGTCGCCCTCCACTATTCCGGCGGCCTCGGCCGGCGTGTGGGGGAATACGCGGACCACGACGATGTTCCCCTCCTGCTGCTCGATCTGCATGCCAATTCCACCGTAGCGCCCGGTGGAAGTGGTGGAGAACCGCTTGAGCTCCTTGGGGGAGAACAGTTCGGAGTACGGGTCCTCGAGCTGCCGAACCAGTCCGCGTGCGGCCTTCTCGTAGAGCTCGCCGGTGGCGACGGTGTCGACGAATCGCTCGTCAACGAGTGAGAGCACCTGGTCGAAGACACGCGCGCCATCGCGCACGGCGTGCTCCTGGACGACGAACCCGCCGATAGCGACGGGGAGGAGCAGTGCGCCTACTAGAGCGGCGGAGCGAAGGCGAGGCATGGGGACCACGGGGTTCAGGGGGCAGGGTTCAGGGTTCAGGAACTGCTAACTACGACTACGGGATTCAGGTGGCAGGGTTCAGGGTTCAGGTAATGGCTCGTCATGGACGGCCCTCTTCCCCGAGGCAGTTACCTGAACCCTGAACCCTG
>DATCXG010000089.1:0-2951 GCA_036565945.1 Gemmatimonadaceae bacterium | reverse complement strand
GCAGGGTTCAGGGGGCAGGGGGCAGGAACTGCTAACTACGGGGTTCAGGGGGCAGGGTTCAGGGTTCAGGAACTAGCAGGAAGCAGGGATCAGGGATCAGGTACTGCCTCGGGGTAGAGAGCCTTCCCCAACGAGCCGTTCCCTGAACCCTGAATCCTGAACCCTGAATCCCGTACTTCCCCGCGCGACTCGGAATCCTCGATGAGACGGACCAGATAGGTGGCCAGCGCGGAGGGCGACGCGGCGAGGGGGATCCGAACGTTCAATACAGGGACGCCGCGAAGGGCGCGCGCGAGGACGGCGCTGGTCTGCTCCAGCACCTGCACGTGGGTGGGAAGGATCGGCGCGTGGTGGCCGCTGTGGATGGCCTGGCTGAGGAAGGTGAAGGGTGCCATCACATCCAGCACCACCCCGGCGGCGCGCCGGCAGAGCTCCGCGGTAGTGATCTCGCTCACGTCGAAGTCGGCGATGTCGACACGCTCCAGGCAGTAGACGCGCTTCAGAGGTGCGCTGCGCGCCACCGACTCCGCGCCGAAGAGTTCCTCCGCAGCCACGCGCCTGCGTGCGCCCTCGACGCCATGACGCCAGACGCGCTGGGTCCATGAGAAACGGTCGAGCGCTGAGCGGCCCCGGAACAACATGGAGCGGAGACGATCGTCACCCTCCACGTTGAAGGCCTTCAACTGGATGAGCTTGGGTGTGCGCCAGACGGTGCCCGCGTCGTCCACCAGCGCGACGTCGTCGCTCAGATATCTGAAACCGTGCTCGGTTATCAGCTTCACCAACGCCGAGGTCTTCCCCACACCGCTCCACGCAACGAGCGCCGTTCCCTCGCCATACCGTTCCACCGTGCTAGCGTGAACGTACGACTGGCCGAGCTGGAGCTGCGCGAGCTGGCTTAGATAGTCGAAGACGTCGTACATGAAACACCTGGCGTTCTTCTCCTCCGTGGAGAGGAAGCCGGGATCGCGACCGCGCTGCAACGCGACGGAGTATCGATCGCCGCGGCTGTGGTTGCTGGGACGGAGCGCCACATAGATGGGCGGGAAGGCGGCCGCACCGCCGGCCGTAGGTCGCGCGAGTACAGCATGAGAAGGCGCCCGACCATTGCCACCTTGTGCCAGTAGACTCACATCATATTTCAGGTTTCCCAACGACACGCGGAAGGCGTCCTGCATGGCATACACCGGCCGGGTGACCGAGTGACCCACGAGCGGCGGCAGCGCAGCCACGAAGTCGAAGGCGATCCGGGGTTCGGAGTACGGCTGAGCGGCACCATCAGCCGCGGGACCCCCGGAATGAGGTTCTCGGAGTGAAGCGAGCTCGGAGCACAGATACGGCACGCATCCCCCCTCCCCCGAGAGCGTGAAGGAGAGTCTTCCCATCCGGTACGCACGGAGCTCAACGATAGACATCTCGAAGACAGCTCTGTTATCAGGCGAGAACGTGCTCGAGCGATTGCACCATGTACCGTACCCCGGGAAGTGAGGATCTCACGGCGAACCGCCTACTCGCCAACGAGGATGCGATTACGAAGGGGGCTACTGAAGGGGCCTACTGAAGGGGGCTACTACAGGAACTACGCGAGTCCGTGAAGCTCCTGGCGCTGACTGTATCTCATGGGAGGTGGATGCCGGTGGGAACGGTGGTAGTGGAAGTTCCTCCACCCCCTTCCACCCCGCTCACCACCACCCGCGCCACCGCCGAGTCGAGTGGCCCGACGTTGGTGAAGTAGCCATGGCCATCCGTGCCCACATTCTGCCTGTTAGTGACGATGATGATCGACAATCTGTCACTCGGCACTCCGAGCACGTAGGTGCCGGTGAAACCGCTGTGCGCGAAGCTGTCTTCGGGCATCCCGCGCGGCTTCATCCAGCCGAGGTAGTTCTGGAAACGGTCGACCGTGAGGAACTGGCCGACCACTTCGGCGCCAATGTAGCGACGCCCGCCGTATTCGCCCCCATTAATCAACAGGTCGAGCAGTACGCGCAAGTCGGCGGCGGTGGAGAATAGCCCCGCGTGACCGGCAACCCCACCGTTGGCATACCACGCATTGCCGTCGTTCACTTCGCCGACCAACGTGTACTTGCGCCACCCGTCCCAGGAGCCGGGGTCTCCGTCGTAGCGGTAGCCGAAGGTGGTGTCGTACACCATGTGGCGCTCGTAGCCATTGCCCTGCTCCGTCGCGGCGAAGTCGGTGAAGCCGTGCTGCTTCGGGTTGAAGGCGGTGTGCCGCAAGCCGAGCGGCTGATAGAGCGACTTTTGCAGATAGTCGTCGAGCGACTGGCCGGTGACGTGTTCCACGATGTAGCCGAGGAGCATGAAGCCCAGATCGCTGTACTGGCGTTCGGCACCCACGCCCCACTCGAGCGGCATGGTGCGGATGGCCTGGTAAGTCTCAGCCCTGTTCGACGCCTGATAGTACAGCGGTTGCCACCGCACCAGCCCCGCCGAGTGCGTGAGAAGGTGGCGCACCGTGATGCTGTCGAGATGCGCACCGCGGAAGTCGGGGAGGTAGGTATAGACTGGCGCGTCGACGTCGACTTTCCCCTGGTCCACGAGCATCATGACCGCGAAGGTAGTGGCCATCACCTTCGTGACCGAGGCGAGGTCGAAGAGAGTGGTGGTCAGCATGGCCGGCGGGTTGGCCAGCCGGTGCATCTGGTAGTCGTAGAGCTGCGCGTAGCCGAAGGCGCGCTCGTGGATCACGCGACCATCGCGCGCCACGAGGAACACTGCGCCCGGGATGCGCTCGGCGGCGACGGCGGCCTGGATCAGCGAGTCGGCGGTGGCGAGGCTCGTTCGGATGCTGGCGGTAGTGGAGTCCGGGGCGCGCGCCGCCGGGTTGCCGCTGTCGCCCGCGTGGTGGAGCACCGAGGGAGCGTGAGTCGATGCGGGAGCTGGTGCGGGTACCGGCGCATGTGCGGGTGCCGGCGCCGGTGCGCGTGCGG
>DATCXG010000088.1:0-3285 GCA_036565945.1 Gemmatimonadaceae bacterium | reverse complement strand
CGCGCAGCCACTCGATCCCGGCCGCCACGTGTGCCGGTTCGTCGAAGCTCTGGTTGTATCGTGCCGCGGCGCGCACCGCTGCCCCGCAGGCGACGAACGCTATGATGACCGCGAGCCAACGCGCCGCTACCAGCCGGCGATGTGTCGTCACGTCGCCACGAAACCACTTCTTCCCTCGCTCTGGCGAGGAAGTGGTCGGGCGGGTGGAATATGGGGCTCGGTCGTATTGGTCCTGGTCAGGGGCTGTCGTCGGGTCTGGGCTCTGCACTATGGTAGGACGACTGCCCCCTGGCTCCGGTCTCGCGCCGGCTCAGTGGGCAAAGATGTCCTCGACTTGGGTGACTGATACGTTCTCGGGCGCTATTCCCAGGCGCATCCTACCGATCACCCGGTCTTCTGCCAGGAGCTCGGGCGGTTTGGGTGAGTCGTAGGTGATGGTGGAGACGGTGTCGGCGATCAGTGCTTCGCGTAACGCCGCGGCATCGCGCGCGACGATCACCACCGTGAGGTCGTACCCCGAGAGGTTGCGGCGGATGACGGAGCTCACCTGGTGAGCGGTGAGCCGGCCGAGGCCTTCGCGCACGTAGGTGGTGAAGTCCGGGATTCCGTACCAGCGAGAATCCAGTGCGTAGCCGAGCCGGTGGTCCTGCGTGGCAGTGAGGAGCGGGACGCTCTTGATAAGGTAGTCGCGCGTACGCTCGAACGATTCCTCGTCGATGCCATGCTCGATCAGCGTGCGTAGCTCGTGGATGGCGATCCGGAGCGCCATGTGCGCGTGGTCCGGCAGCACTGGTCGGATCCAGATCTCGAAGAGCTGTCTCCGGCGTGCTCGGTTGGCGTCGGGGAAGAAGCTGAACATCCCGCCAGGGAACGCCTCGATATAGGCATAGTCGCCGTAGTTCAGACCACGGATCTCGCGGATGCGCTGGTACAGGTGCGACACCGACGAGCGGTGCTCGCCCAGCCAGGCGCGCGCGAGCCAGAGCGCGATGAAATCGGGGTCGCCGCGTGTGATGGCTATGGGTGTACCGATGGAGATGGAGCTGGCGCGCGTGTCCTTCTCGATGATGTTCACATGGATGCCTGGCTCGTGCTCTCGCATGTCCGGTGCCAGTGCGCGATGCTCCCTGTGCCGGGCGTCGGTCGCGCTCTCGCCGCCCTTTCCCTCGTCGTTGATCGCGGCCGTTGGCGCGCGAGTGCCCGTGGGGAGTTTCGCCAGCTCCGCGCGGAGTCGAATGAGGATCGCGTCGCTCACATCACCGGCGATGCCGGCGATCAGGTTGGCTCTCACGTACCGCTCGGCCACGAAGTCGCGCACATCGTCCAGCGTGATGGATTGGATGCCCTCCACGGTGCCGAGCACGGGGTGCGCGTGTGGTGTGTCCCGGAAGATGACCTCCTGCAGGCGCTCCCTGGCGAGCTCCTCCTCGTTGCTGGAGCGCAGGTCCTGGGTGAGAGCATTGAGTTGCGCGTCGCGCAATCGCGCGAAGTCGTCTTTGCGGAATCCCGGATCGAGAAGCATGGGGAAGACGATATCGGCGAAGCGCTTCCACATATCGCGATGCACGCTTGCCGTGAACGCGGTCATCTCCTTGTCCGCAGCCGCATCGAAGCTCGCGGCCATGGGATAGAAGGCGCGCGTGATCTCGTCTATGCGCATCTCGCGCGATCCGGCCTCGGCTACCATCGATGCGGCGAGTGCTGCGAGTCCTTCCTTGCCGCGCGGATCGTGCACCGAGCCAGCGGTGAAGACGAGCTTGAGGCATAGCTGGGGGAGCGGAGTGCGCTGCAGCGCGATGTCCAGATCTGCCGCATCCGCAGGGGCCGGCCTCGTCGCGACGCGTAGCGAGTCGATTCGAGGAGGGCGGGCGATCTCTGGTGGCAGCGCCTCGCGTGAGAGCGTGGTGACAACGAGCCGCTCGTCGGTGAAGAACTCTCGGGCGGCCGCGCGCACATCGCGTGGGGTCACGGCGGCGTACACGCGGAAGAGCTTCTCGATCGTGCTGGTAGTGCGCGCGTAGTGAACGTAGCTGGCGAGTGTGGCGGCTATGGTCTCGGTGTCGTCGAGCTCCCTCACGAAGCCGTAGAGCATGTTGGACTTCGCGTCGGCTGCCCGACGCGCCGGGACGAGCGATCCACGCGCCTCGGTGGCCGTGGCCAGGATGGCGTCGCGCACCGTCAGCACATCGGCCGTGCTCTTCACGCGGGCTCCGATGGTGATGAGGCCCGGGTCGACGTTGTCGGGCGTGAAGGTGAAGAGCTGGTCGACCAGTTGCTCGTCCTCTACCAGCCGGCGGTAGAGTGCCGATGTGTGACCGAACCAGAGGTCCACCAGCAGGTCCGTGGCGGCATAGACGCGGTCTGTGGTGGAGAATGCGGGGCCATGAAAAGAGACCGTCACCCAGGGGAGTGTGTCTGACTCCCACGGCACGTGCGCGTACACCGGCCCGGCCGGCTCGGGCTCGCGCGGGATCTCCACCGTGTAGCCGCCCGGTTGCCACTCGGCCCAGTATCGTTCCACCAGTGGCAGCGCGCTCTCCGGAGTGACATCGCCGACGAGGATGATCGTGGTGTACTCAGGGCGGTACCAGCGCCGGAAGAAAGTGCGCGAGTAGTCGAACTGATTGGGCATGTCCTCGATATCACTGAGGAATCCCATGGTCGTGTGCTTGTATGGATGCGTGGTGTATGCGTGGTCGCGCATCACCTCGAACAGCTTCTCCTCCGGGTCCGCGCTGCTCTTGTTGTACTCGCCCAGCACCGCGCGCGCCTCGGTGCGGAATCCTTCGAGAGGGTAGCTCAGGCGCTGAAATCTGTCGGCCTCGATCTCGAGGATCTTCTCGAGGTCGCGCTTGTCGAACGTGATGTGGTAGTTCGTGTAGTCGTCGGTGGTGTACGCGTTCTGCCGCGCTCCCGCGCGCGTGAGTATCTCCTGGTATTCCTCGGGCGGGTAGGCTTCAGTACCCCGGAACATCATGTGCTCGAAGAAGTGCGCGAACCCCGTTTTCCCCGGCTCCACCTCGTTGCGCGACCCCGTCTGCACCGGTATCTGCAACGACACGACATCTGGTGACCCCGTCCCCACCACGATCACCCTGAGGCCGTTGCCGAGCGTGGTCTCGGAGATGGGGAATGGGAGGAGGGGCATGACTAACTACAGGGTTCAGGGGGCAGGGTTCAGGGTTCAGGAACTACGAACTACCAGGGATCAGGAAGCAGGGATCAGAAAGGGCCCGTCGGGGAGAGCTCTCTACTCCGAGGCAGTTCCTGAACCCTGAACCCTGC
>DATCXG010000073.1:0-8438 GCA_036565945.1 Gemmatimonadaceae bacterium | reverse complement strand
ACCGGCGAGGCCCGGTGGTGGTCAATCTCTCGACCAGCCGCATCGTGGATGATGTGGCGGCGGAGGCCGGTACTCGCGTGATACGGGCGCCGGTAGGCGAGGTTAATGTGGCGGTCCGGATGCGCGATGAGGGCGCCGCGATCGGCGGTGAGGGGAATGGGGGCGTCATTCTGTCGGAAGTACACCTTGGCAGGGATGCACCGGTTGCTGTTGCGTTGGTCCTACAGATGCTGTTGGAGGATGGTGTACCATTGTCGCGGACGCTCGCTCGGTATCCGAAGTATTCGATCGTTAAGGACAAGCTGAAACGTCCTGAAGCAGCGCTTGGCGAGGTCTACGACATGTTGCGGGGCGAATTCCCCGGTGCGGAGGTTGATGAGCAGGATGGTCTTCGTCTCTCATGGAGCGACCGCTGGGTGCACGTGCGGCCGTCGGGAACGGAGCCAATTGTGCGTGTGATAGCCGAAGCACCAAGTGATTCCGAAGCCCGGGATCTGGTGTCGAAGTGTCGCACGCCGCTGGATGCGCTACGCTGATATCTCAATCTCACCCAAATAATCTCATGTGCGGAATCGTTGGCTACGTTGGACCCCGGCTCGCCTCGCCACTCCTGCTCGAGGGACTCAAGCGCCTCGAGTACCGGGGATACGACTCGGCCGGCATCGCGATCACGAACGGTAATGGTGTTGAGACGCGCAAGGCGGCCGGGAAGATCGTGGAGCTCGAGTCCGTCCTGAAAACGGCGCCATTGCACGGAACACTCGGGATCGCGCACACGCGCTGGGCCACGCACGGCGCTCCGAATTTCTGTAATGCGCACCCGCACATCTCCTGCGAGGGCGACATCGCGGTGGTGCACAACGGCATCATCGAGAACGGGGCCTCTCTGCGACGCGCCCTGGTCGACATGGGCCACCAATTCCGCTCCGAGACAGACACCGAGGTGCTGGCGCACCTGATCGAGGAGTTCTTTCACGGCAGCCTCGAGGAGGCCGTGATCGAGGCGCTGCGCAAGGTGGACGGAACTTACGGGATCGCCGTGATATCCAGTCGCGAACCCGACAAGATCGTTGCCGCGCGTAAGGGCAGTCCGCTGCTGATCGGCCTGGGCGAGGGCGAGCACTTCGTGGCTAGCGATGTCTCCGCCATCCTGGCGCACACGCGACAGGTGATCTATCTGGACGACGGCGATCTGGCGGTACTGAATCGTGATGGGTACCGCATCATCGACATGAATGCGCTCCCCATGACCCGCGAGGTGAACAGCATCGACTGGGACCTCGACATGATCGAGCGTGGCGGTTTCGCGCACTTCATGCTCAAGGAGATATTCGAGCAGCCCGACACGATCGAGAATGCCATGCGCGGCCGGCTCCTCGTCGAGGATGGAGCGGCCCGGCTCGGCGGTCTGAATCTCACGGATGAGGACCTGCTCGGCTTCGACAACATCGTGATTACCGCCTGCGGCACGAGTTGGCACTCGGCGTTGATCGGGGAGTTCATGATCGAGGAGCTCGCCCGCATCCCGGTGGAGGTGGAGTACGCTTCCGAGTTCCGCTATCGCAATCCGGTCATCACGCCGAAAACGCTGTGCATCGTGATCTCGCAGTCCGGCGAGACGGCCGATACGCTCGCGGCGATGCGGGAGGCGAAGCGCCGTGGGGCACGCTCGCTGGGGATCGTCAATGTGGTCGGATCCACCATCGCCCGCGAATCGGATGGTGGGATCTACATCCACGCCGGCCCGGAGATCGGCGTGGCGTCCACCAAGGCTTTCACGAGTCAGGTGACCGCCCTGGCGCTTCTCACTCTCCGCCTGGCGCGACTCAGGGGGCTCCCGGCCGAGGATGGGCGGCGTATTGCCACTGCCCTGGCTGCGCTGCCTCAGCAGATCCGAGGCGTGCTCGATCGCGCCGACGAGATCGAGCTGATCGCCGAGGAGTTCAAGGACTCCGCCAACTTCCTCTACCTCGGCCGGGGCTTCAACTTCCCCGCTGCACTGGAAGGGGCGCTCAAGCTGAAGGAGATCAGCTACATCCACGCCGAGGGCTACCCGGCGGCCGAGATGAAGCACGGGCCGATCGCTCTCATCGATGAGAACATGCCTGTGGTATTCATCGCGCCGCACGACTCCGTATTCGACAAGATCGTGTCGAACGTGCAGGAGGTTAAGGCTCGAGGCGGGCGCGTGATCGGCCTCACGAGTCGCAGCGAGAGATCGCTCGAGGGGTTGTTGGATTACGAGATTCGCATCCCCGAGACCATCGATATGTTCACACCGATCGTAGCTTCGGTGCCTCTGCAACTCCTCGCCTATTACATAGCCGTGAAGCGCGGCGCCAACGTGGACCAACCGCGGAATCTTGCCAAGTCGGTGACGGTCGAGTGACGGCCAGGCGCTACGTTGTAACCGGGGGTGCGGGGTTCATCGGCTCGCACCTCGTGGAATATCTTGTAGGTCAGGGGCAGGATGTCGTCGTGCTCGATGACTTCTCCACGGGGAAGCGGGAGAACATCGCGCCGTGGCTCGATCGCATAACGCTCGTGGAGGGGTCGATCACCGATCCGTCGACGTGCGCGCGCGCCCTGACCGGCGCGGATTACGTGCTGCATCAGGCGGCGCTCCCCTCGGTGCCGCGCTCCATCCGCGACCCCGCCGCCTCGCACAACGTGAATGCCACCGGCACTCTCAACATCCTCATGGCCGCGCGTGATGCGAAGGTGAAGCGTGTGGTGTACGCGGCCTCCTCCTCGGCGTACGGCAACACGCCGGAGCTCCCCAAGCGCGAGGAGATGGTAGCGCGCCCGCTGTCGCCATACGCGGTAGCCAAGCTGGCCGGCGAGCAGTATTGCCGCGCGTTCCATGCGTCGTTCGGCGTGCCCACCGTGGCACTCCGTTACTTCAATGTGTTCGGTCCGCGCCAGGACCCCACGTCGCAGTACGCGGCCGTGGTGCCGAAGTTCGTCTCCGCGGCGCGCGCCGGCGAGTCGCCCACGATATTCGGCGACGGCGAGCAGACCCGCGATTTCACCTTCGTGGCGAACGTGGTACGAGCGAACCTGCTCGCCTGCGAGGCCGCTCCCGCTGCGTTCGGCGAGGTGTGCAACATCGGCTGCGGCGAGCGCGTGAGTGTTAACGAGCTCTGGCACCGCATCCGCGACCTGGTCGGCACCCCTGTCGAAGCTCGCTACGAGCCTTCCCGTGCCGGCGATGTCCACGACTCCCTGGCCTCCCTCGACCGCGCCCGAGCCCTACTTGGCTACGAGCCGGTGGTGTCGCTGAGCGAGGGATTGCGGATCCTGACCTGCGGGGTTCAGGGTTCAGGGGGCAGGGTTCAGGAACGGCTCTTGGCGTAGAGCGCTCTACGCCAAGGCAGTTCCTGCTCCCTGATCCCTGCTTCCTGATCCCTCAGTAGTCCCCTCTGTAGTTCCTGCCCCCTGAACCCTGCCCCTGAACCCTGCCCCTATGCGTGTCCTTCTTCAACGTGTCTCGCGTGCCGAGGTGCGCGTGGGTGAGCGTGTCACGGGGCGGATCGGGAAGGGGTTCTGCCTGCTCGTGGGATTCACGCATGGCGATGGCGACGAGCAGGTTGACTGGATGGCCGAGAAGATCGTTGGCATCCGACTGTTCGGCGACGCCGATGAGAAGATGAACCTCTCGCTCGCCGATGTGGGCGGAGCGGTCCTCCTGGTATCGCAGTTCACGCTCTACGGTGACGCGCGAAAGGGGCGGCGGCCGAGTTTCATCGATGCGGCGCGCCCGGAGAACGCCGAACCGCTCTACGAGCGGTTCATCGCGCGCTTGCGCGAGTGTGGTGCGGTGGTGGAGACGGGGGAGTTTGGTGCGATGATGGAGGTGGAGCTGGTGAATGATGGTCCGGTAACGCTCTGGCTGGATCGCTGATGGTTCGGGTGATCCTGGCTTCCGGTTCGCCACGGCGACACGACCTGCTCCAGATGATCGGCATCGCTCACGACGTGATCCCGGCGGACATCGATGAGACGTACTCGCCCGGGGAGCCGCCGGCGTCCTACGTGGAGCGCCTGGCTCGCGCCAAGGGTGCCGTGATCGCAGCTCTCCATCCGGGCGCGTTGGTCATCTCTGCCGACACCATAGTCGTGGTCGACGATGATGTACTGGGGAAACCGCGCGATGCCGCGGAGGCGCGGTGGATGCTCCGCCATCTCAGGGGGCGCACTCACATGGTGTACACCGCGGTCGCCACCTCACTGCACGGTCGTTCGGAGTCCGGCGTGGATGCTGTGTCGGTCACGTTCCGCGATCTCTCCGACCAGGTGATAGCGGACTACGTGGCCACCGGTGAGCCGATGGACAAGGCGGGCTCCTACGGCATCCAGGGGTACGGCGCCACGATCGTGAAGCGTATCGAGGGGGATTACTTCGCGGTGATGGGGCTCTCGCTCGGGCGGCTGATCGAGCTGCTGAGCAGAATGGGAGTGAGCTACGACTTCCGGTGTGTCCGCGTGGATGGAGAATCGGCATAGCGTTCGCGCCAGAGCTCGACCTTCGCCAGCACATCGTCAGTCGCGATGCGAGCCATGCGTCCCGGCCGCTTGTCGGTGGTCATGCGGCCGTTGCGCATCGTGTCGCCGTATGCGTTCACCATGAGGTCGTGAAAGCTGCGGTACGGGCCGGTGCGGAGCGGGTTGCTGTAACCGATCAGGCTCACCACGGGGCGCTGAAGCGCCACGGCCATGTGCAGGGGCCCCGTATCCAGCGAGATCACGAGTGCGGACGCGTCGATGATTCCCACCAACCGTCGCAGCCCGCTGCCGAGTGCGGAAACGGTGGCGTTGCCGGTACGCTCGAGGATGACGCGCTCCGTCTCCACCTCTCGCTCCGAGCGACCGCCCACGAGCACCGGCTGGAGGTCGAAGTCGGTGGCCAGTGCGTTGGACACCTCTGCCCAACGCTCGGCGGGCCAGTCCTTGTGGGGGCGGCTGCTGCCTATCACCAACGCCGCGACCGGGCGATCGAACCGCGCGCTGAACTCTCGTTGCCACGACAGCTCTTCCGTCCATGGCCCGAGCTTCCACTGCAGCGGCTCGGCGGCGATGCCGAGCGCGCCGAGGAACTCCAGATATTCATCTTGCACGTGCTGCGGCGCGCGAGACTGGATGTGCTGATTGGTGAACAGCCAGTTGAGATCACGCGCCCGAGAGCGGTCGTAGCCCAGGCGTATGGGAGCTCTGGTGAGCTCGGTGATGATGCCAGCTTTGAAGTAGTCCTGCAGCCCCAGGGTGATGTCGATCTGGCGCTGGGACAGCTCGCGGCGCATGTCGAGAAACGCCCGCCAGCCACGCCGCCTATCGAGGACGATGATGTCGTCCACGTCCGGGTGGCCGCGTACGAGCGAGGCGGGACCCGGTTGGAGTACCCAGGTTATGTGGCACCCGGGATCGTGCCGCTTGAGGGCCGTGATGACCGGGAGCGCGTGCACCACGTCTCCCACTGCGCTCATCATGACGATGCAGATGCGCGCGGAGGGGGGAACGTGGATCGGGGCGGGGACAGAAATGTGGTGAGGCAGCGCCATTCACGTGTTTGGGAGAATGCGTAATGTATATTCAGCTCCATCTCAAACAACGTGCATGATCCACAGTTCATCATCGCCGCCGCGCCGTATTCTCCTGATCCAACTTCGCCGCTTGGGCGATGTGGTGCTGTCCACGGCCCTGCTCGATGATCTCCGGCGTGCGTTCCCCGACGCCGTTCTCGACTTCCTGGTGGGTCCCCCCGCTGCCCCGCTGCTGGCGGGACATCCGTGGATTCATGAGCGGATCGTCTTCGATCCGGCGCGGCGGCGCGCGATGCTTCGCGAGATCCGCTCGCGACGCTACGACTGGGCCGTGGACGTGCAGGGGAGCCTGTCCACATCGTTTCTCACGCGTTACTCGGGGGCGCCAGTGCGCGTGGGATGGCGCGTGGGCGCCTGGCGACTCTGGTACACGGATGCGCGGTCGCGCGAGGGTCCCGTCGAGTACGTGGTGCGCGAACGCCAGCGCCTCCTCGAGCTCACCGGCATGCGGGTGGGCGACTCGCTGCCGAAGATCTATCTCTCCGAGGAGGAGCGCTCGTGCGGTGAGCGTGTCGCTCGAGCGGCCGGCGCGCCGCCCGGCAAGCCGCGGGTGGGACTGCTGCTCTCCACGCGCGAGCCAGCCAAGGACTGGAGCATCGAACGCTTTGCCGAGGTAGCGAACGACCTGGCAATCGGAGGGGTGGTTCCACTCGTCTTCCAGACGCCCGGCGATGAAGAACGCGTGCAGCGCCTGCTCGCGCTCGCGCCCGGTACCGCGGTGCTGCCACCGCTGGAGCTGCGGTCTTTCGTGGGAGTGCTCGCGGCCTGCAGCGTATTCGTGTCGGGCGACACCGGGCCGGCACACATGGCCGATGCGCTCGGCGTGCCGCGGGTGACCATCTTCGGCCCCACCCCGAGCGCCGCATGGAGCCCTGGACTGCCCACAACCGTTGCCGTGCAGGGTCCGGGCGCGCGCGTTGTGCGCCTCCGCGACCGGGCGCGCATGCTGGCCCAGGGCCATGATTTCACGGGCGGTGTGACCGCCGAGATGGTGTTGGACCCGGTGCAGAGGCTCCTCCGCCAGGCGGGGGCGTTGACGCCGCCTGGTGAAGATGAGATCCGTCACATCGGCGAACGGGGTGGTGATCCGGGGGCAGGCATCGGAGGTCCGTCCTAGCGGAGCTGTGCCGACGTGCGCGCGTTCCATTCTCGCCTCGGAGGTCGGTAGATTTAGGCGGACCGGACTCGAACTCCCCAGTGCGCGGCGTGCGTGGCCGGTTGCTGTGCCGCCTGGCGCAAGGCGCGCCTCTACGTACCACCCACATCTCAGCCAACAGCCCATACCTCGACTATGAACGATACGATCGGAGCGCTCATCAGCCACCTCGCCCGCACGAACGTCGAGCTCTGGCACGAGGAGGACAAGGCGCGAGTGGAAGACGATCACCAGGTCGCGGCCGCGAAACGGAACATCGACAAGCTGAACCAGCGGCGAAACGACATCATCGAGCGCATCGATGCGGAAGTCCTGCGCACGGTGCGTGAATCTCGCGGCGGTGCGGGCGAGGAGGCTCCGAACCGTGGCTGAGACGGTGGGGTGGCTCGCTGACAAGATCAGCATCATGGAGCTCAAGATCTACCACATGCGCGAGCAGATAGAGCGCGAGGACGTGACACCGGAGTTCCGCTCGCGCTGCGCCGAGAAGGCGGCCGTTCTGGAGTCGCAGCGCGACGATCTCGCGGCGGAGCTCACGACTCTCCTGGCGGATCTGGCATCCGGCAAGGTGGTGCCGAAGCTCTATCGGCAGTTCAAGATGTACAACGATCCCACCTACCGCAGCGGCGGCATCGACGGCGGCACTCAGCCAGCGGGGGATCGCTGAGCTCCCATATTCGGCCGCCGGGGAGGGGGAGCGATAGGGGGCGGCTCACGGTGGTCTATCTGGACATCGGGAGTGAATGGCGCGGCGGTCAGCGTCAGATCCTCTGGATGGGCGAGGGACTGCAGCGGCACGGCGGCCGGCCGATCTTCGCGCTGCGCCCCGGCGTACCGCTCGACGTGCATGCCAGGGAGAGTGGGATCGAGGTGGTCAACATAGACCCTACCATCTCCGAGATGGGGCCCTGGACGATCCTGCGCTTGCGTCGCCTCATCGCTCGCGAGGGCGTGGACATCCTGCACCCGCAGTCGGGCCATACGCTGGGGCTCTCCGCGATCGCCGCGGCCGGTACCCGCGCACGCGTGGTATTCGCGCGACGCACGACCTTCTCGGTACGAGGCAACGCCGGCACTCGCTGGAAGTACTCTCGTGCCGACCGGGTGATCTCGGTATCGCGTGCGGGAGTGGAAGCTCTCGTCCGCGCCGGCGTGGACGCGGCGCGCATTGACGTGATCCCCAGCGGTATCCACCTCGGGAGTGAGGCGTGCCCGGCATCGCGTGAGACGCTGGCAGGCTTTGGCGTTCCGCCTGGCGCACCGCTCGTGGTGATGGTCGGTGCCCTAACGGCGGTGAAGGATCCACTCACGTACGTGCGGGCCGTAGCGGTCGCGAGGCGGGAGGTGCCGGAGTTGCGCGCCCTGCTGGTGGGCGAAGGCGGGTTGCGCGGGGCGGTAGAGGCGGAGGTAATGTCGCTGGGTCTGGGCGATGCGTTCCGGCTCACCGGATTCCGCGATGATCATGACTCTCTCATCGCCGCTGGCGACGTGGCGTGCCTGAGCTCCACCCTGGAGGGAACGCCGGGCGTGCTCATCGATGCTCTGGCACTCGGGCGGCCGATCGCCGCCACGGCTGCGGGGGGAGTACCCGAGGTGGTGCACGACGGCGAGTCGGGGCTTCTCACACCGGTGGGCGACGCGGAGGCACTCGGTCGCTCGATCGCGCGCATTCTGCGAGACCC
>DATCXG010000061.1:0-8252 GCA_036565945.1 Gemmatimonadaceae bacterium | reverse complement strand
CCGCCACAGCACCGGCACCGCCCAGTGAAAACACACGGTCCACTCCGGCCAGCGCCGCGGCGGCGAGCACCACCGGTGAGGGGGCGCCGTCTCGGGCTGGCGGCGAGCAGAGCACCACAGTGCCCACGCCGGCCACTCGTGCGGGGATCGCGCCCATGAGCACACTGCTCGGGTACGCAGCGCGTCCGCCCGGTGCGTAGATGCCGACAGTGCCCAGTGGATCTGCACGCCGGCCTACGATTACCCCGGGCTCCGTCTCCACCTCCACCGGCCGCGGCACCAGCGCGCGGTGGAAGGTGGTGATGTTGGCTGCCGCGCGCTCCATGGCCGCGCGCAGCGAGGGGCTGAGTTGCTCGAGCGCGCGCCGCACGCGCGCCGGGTCGACTTCGAGCGACTCCAGTTGTACCCCGTCCAGCTCACGCGCGAGCGCGAACAGCTCCGCGTCGCCTCCGGTGCGCACGCGTTCGATGATCTCTGCTGTACGCGCGCGTATCGCGGTGTCGTTCGATATCGAACGATCCATCAGGGCCGGCAACTTCTCGCCGAGCCGGGATATCGCGCCGCTGAGGTGGAAGCACGAGCTCTGCTCACTCACGGCATCAACCTCTCTATCCGCGTCACCAGGATCCCCTCGCCGCCCAGCATCTTGAGGTCGGCGATGGTGCGATAGATGGAGCGCTGCGGCACGACCGCGTGCACGGCCACGTGGGTGCCGCCGTTCAACAGGTCGATGACCGTGGGACCGTTGAGGCCCGGGAGCACACGCTTCACGCGGTCTAGCGCGTTGCGGGGGACGTTGGCCATCACGTAGCGCTTGCCTCGCGCCCGGATCACCGACTCCAGCGCCGCCGCGAGCTCGCTGATCGCGCATGCTCGGTCGTCTGACGCGGCATCGCGGGCGCCGGATGTGGAGGATCGCTCGGGGGCGCCCACGCCAAGCGACTCCCTCCCCTGCGCCGAGCCGTCCGCGGCGCGAGAACTGCCGGGCCGAACGGCGGTTATGAGCCGAGCACTCGACTCCATCACCATAGCGATCTCGCGCAGGTCGTGCACTCGCATGGTGGAGCCGCTGGATGTGAGGTCGACTATGATGTCGGCGATCCCCAGATGGGGTGCGATCTCCGCGGCGCCCGATACTGGAACCACGATCACTTCGCGTCCGGCCTTCTCGAAGAAGTGGCGCGTGAGGCGCGGGAATACCGTGGCCACGCGCGGTACGCCGGTCAACGTGGCGAGCGAGGTGACCCCGCTCTCCGCGCGGGCGGCGACCACGAGTCGGCATGCGCCGAACTCGAGATCGAGCAGCTCATCGAGCTCGCGCTCCGACTCGCGGATCAGATCCAACCCCGTGATTCCGGCGTCGGCCGCGCCGTCGGCCACGAATTCGGGGATGTCCTGGGCGCGCACGAAGATCGCCTCGAACTCACCGCCGAGCGAGGCCACGAGCGCGCGATTCCCAGGCGAGCGCACCTCCAGCCCCGCGTCCGCGAAGAGTGTCCGTGCGTCCTCGGCGAGTCGTCCTTTACTGGGCAGAGCTATTCTGAGCATGTTAGAAACGGGATTCAGGGTGCAGGGTTCAGGGTGCTAACTACGGGGTTCAGGGGGCAGGGTTCAGGAGGTGAGGGAACTGAAAGGGGGCAGTTAACGGCTCCTGGCGCAGAGATCTCGACGCCGAGGTAGTTCCTGAACCCTGAACCCTGCCCCCTGAACCCTGTAGTAAAAAAGGCGGCCCGTCCGAAGTGGACGGGCCGCGTGGCGTCTTTGCGATTGTGCTGGTGGCTACTCTAGCCGGTCACCCACGCACACGCATGCACCCACGACCCGTCGGGAGGTGGTGATGGCGATGCGCGTAATGATAGGTGCTGGCGAATTTCATGGGCCGAAGACTAGTGACGGTACGATGGTGCGTCAATGGGCTGTGTTCGGCGACTGCGGCAATTCCACGAGCACGAACTCGTTCCCGTACAGATCGAGGAAGTGCGCGAACACGGCGCCGTCACGCTCTGCCGGCAGTCTTGGGAATCGCACGCCTCGCTCGGCCAGCGTGGCGGCCGTGGCGCGGCAGTCATCGGTGTAGAGCACGAGCAGGGGTTGGCCGCCCGCCTGACACCCTATGAGATCACTATCGCCGTTGCCGGGCTGGAGGAACCAGAGCCCAACAGGAGGATCGCCCGCCTGGCCGGGTATGCCCATGTGCAGGTACCGCTGGCCATCGGGAGCGGTGGTATCGTGCAGAGGGTGAAAGCCAAGCACGTCGCGGTAGAACTCCAGCGCCTCGTCATAGTCGTGGACGAGGATCGTGGTGCGGCCGATGGCGGTGAGCATGGACCGGTACGGTGGGACGGCCGCGAAGCCGTGGTCGTGATGATCGGGTGCCGCGCGGCAATACTCGGCGGTGATGCCCGCGCGGTCGGCGGTCAGAACTCCCGGCGCTTCATCTCCTTGAAGAAACGCGTCGTCTCGGATGCGTTGTCGGGAACGTTGGTGCGTGTGGCGTCGAGGGTGGCATCGTATACCGGGCGACGCTTGGCCTGCGTCTGCTCCTTGGCAGCGTTCTTCCGGGCCAGCGCCATGAGTTGCTTCTCGTCCATGCTATCTATCGCCTTTGATGGATGGATGTTGGGAAGCTCGAGGCTGAAATCGAGCCGTCGAGTCGTACCGACTATGATCTATAATCGAAAGATGCGAGGTTCCCTGCGATCCCGCCAGCGTGCTCCACGCCGGTCAGATGTTTCAGGTACCACCGCTGGGCCATCCACCTACGGTTGGTACGGATGAGATATTGCGGAACCGGGGAATAGGGGGTTCTCCCACGTTCCCCTGTCATCTCTAGATGGACCACACCGACCGCTATGGACCTGCGGCGGCGCGTGTGTTCCCGTCTACTCGACGGCTTCCCACCCGGAGGCCGTCTTCCACTCTACCCTGCTGTAAGGATCTAGTGCGTCCTTCACGAGCCGCTCTTGCCGCTATGATTTCCGGATCTGCCATATGAGTCCCTCTCCACAGCCGCGCCTAGCGCTGATCGGGCTTGGTAAGATGGGTTACGTTCTGCGGCAGCTGGCGTCCGAGCGCGATTGGACCCTGGTCGCGGAGATCGGCAAGGAGGGCAACTCGCGCGGCGAGGCGATCACGCGCGAGTCGCTCCACGGCGCCGACGTCGCTATAGAGTTCACCACACCCGAGGCGGCGCCCTGGAACGTGCGCGCCTGTGCGCGAGCCGGCTGTCCGGTGGTCGTCGGCACCACTGGTTGGTACGCCGAGCGTGCGGAAGTGGAGCGCGACGTGCTGGCGGCGGACGGCGCGATGTTCTGGGCAGCGAATCTCTCGATTGGCGTCAATGTTTTCATGCAGATCGCCGAATTCGCGGCGCGTCTCACCGCCGGCCTCTCCACCTTCGATGCGCACATCATCGAGATGCACCACGCGGCCAAGCGCGACGCGCCCTCCGGCACGGCGCTCGAGCTGGCGCGGCGAGCGGGTGCGGTGCGCGGGCGCGAGATCGCGATCTCCAGCGTCCGTACCGGCGCCATACCAGGCACGCACACGCTGCTCTTCGACGGCGGCTTCGAGCAGATCCGACTCGAGCACGTCGCACGCGACCGTCGCGTCTTCGCCGATGGCGCGCTGATGGCTGCCCGCTGGCTGATCGGTCGGCACGGAATCTTCACCATGGCCGACCTGATGAATGCGGATGCCGTTGGATCTGCAGAATCCGCGGAACGCCGACTACTTTGACCCGACCGTGAAGACGATCGCGGGACGGTCCGCGTTTGCCACCATCGAATGGAACCGCGGCGGACACCGAGAGTGACAAGACCAGTGACATCGCACAACATGCTGCCTTCTTCGCGTGCCCGCATCCCTGTAGCGGTACTCGGCGCTACCGGTGCCGTCGGGCAGACTTTTGTTCGTCTCCTCGACGGGCATCCATGGCTCGAGCTCGTCGCCGTGGCCGCGTCCGAGCGCTCCGCGGGGAAGTGCTACCGTGAGGCAACGCACTGGCTGGAGGGCGCCATGCCGGCCGCCGCCGCGGAGCTCACCGTGCTGCCGTGCACCCCGGATGCCGTGGATGCGCCCATCGTCTTCTCGGCGCTCGACGCCAGCGTTGCCGGAGAGATCGAGCCCGCCTTCGCCCGCGCCGGTCGCTTCGTCCTCACCAACGCGCGGAATCACCGCCTCGATGCGGACGTGCCGCTGGTCATCCCCGAGGTGAACCCCGACCATCTCGCGCTGCTCGGCGTCCAGCGCGAGCGGCGCGGATGGTCCGGAGCGATCGTCGCCAACGGCAACTGCTCCTCGATCGTCGTCACCCTTGCCCTGGCGCCGCTGTACGAGGCGTTCGGGATCCGACGTCTCTTCGTGACCACGCTCCAGGCCATCTCCGGTGCCGGCTATCCCGGCGTCTCGGCGCTGGACATCGTCGGCAACGTCGTCCCGTTCATCGGCGGCGGCGAGGAGGAGAAGATCGAGACCGAGACGCTCAAGATGCTGGGCCAGCTCTCCGATAGTGGAGTGACCCCGGCGCCGTTCGCCATCAGTGCCCAGGTGAACCGCGTGCCGGTGGAGCACGGCCACACGGTGTGCCTCACAGTGGAGCTGGAGCGGCAGGCGAGCCCCGAGGATGCAGTGGACGCCTTCATGAGCTGGCGCGGAGCGATCGCCGATCTCGGACTGCCGAGCGCACCCGAGCGTGCCCTGATCGTGACCCACGAGCCCGACCGTCCGCAGCCTCGCCGTGACGTCGCCGCCGGTGGCGGGATGACCGTGACCATCGGGCGGATCCGCCGCGACCCCATCCTCGACCTCAGACTCGTGGCGACCGGCCACAACACCATCCGAGGCGCAGCGGGCGCCTCGATACTCAACGCGGAACTACTCGTCGCGCGGGGTGTGATTTCGTAATGATCGTACTCAAGTTCGGCGGAACCTCCGTGGGCGACGCGTCGGCGATTGGCCGGGCCGCATCGATCACGCGATCCCGCCTTCCCCGTCGGCCCGTTGTGGTCGTCTCCGCGATGTCCGGCGTGACCAACGCGCTGCTGTTGGCGGCGCGCGACGCCGCGCACGGCAATCGCGCCGCTGCGGACGAGGCGCTGAGATCCATGCGCGATCGCCACATGGCCGCACTGGATGCTCTGGTCGCCCGCGGCCCCGACGCGGAGAAGGTGGGCTGCGAGTTGGACCGCATCTACGACGCCCTCGCCGGCCTCACCGAGGCGCTTGCCATACTCGGTCACGTCACCCCGCGTAGCCTCGACACGATGGCCGCTTACGGTGAACAGCTCTCGGCTCGCCTGGTGGTGGCCGCCTTCCGCGGCAAGGGGCTTCCCGCCGTGCTGGTGGACGCGCGGCAGATCGTCGTCACAGATGATCACTTCACCAGCGCGGCACCGTTGCTGGAGGAGATCGCGAGTGGGGCACAACGCGTACTGCGTCCGCTGGTCGAGGACGGTCAAATCCCGGTGCTCGGCGGGTACATCGGCGCTACCGCGGACGGCGTGACCACCACGCTAGGGCGCGGCGGCTCCGACTTCAGCGCATCGCTCATCGGTGCCGCGCTCGATGCCGAGTCGATCGAGATCTGGACCGACGTCGATGGTATGCTCACCGCCGATCCGCGGATCGAGCCCCGTGCACGCCCCATCGACCACATCCGCTTCGACGAGGCCGCCGAGCTGGCCGCCTTCGGAGCCCGGGTTCTGCACCCGTCGACCATCGCGCCCGCCGTTCGGAAGGGGATTCCGGTGTGCATCCTCAATTCCTTCCGCCCCGATGCGGCGGGAACACGGGTAACCGCTAGTGCGCCCGAGCTCCCCGTCCGCGCGATAGCCGGCAGGGATGATGTGACGGTCATCAAGGTGCGCACCTCGGAGATGCTGATGGCCCACGGCTTCCTGCGGGCGCTATTCGATGTGTTCGAGCGGAGGGAGACTTCGGTCGACGTAGTGGCGACGTCGGAAGTGTCGGTCTCGGTGACCGTGGACGATCCCGCGCCCATCGACGCGATCGCAGCCGACCTCGCGTGTCTCGGCGACGTCACGGTGGAGCGTGGAAGGGCCGTGATCTCTGTCGTTGGGGCTGGCCTCAGCGGCGACAGCGCGACCATGGCGCGGGCGCTCGGCGCACTGGCAGGGATCCGGGTGCACATGATCTCCGTGGGTGCTACCGAGATCAACCTCACCTTCGTGGTGGAAGCCGAGCAGTTCCGGGCCGCGATCAGAGCACTGCACGGCGCCTTCTTCGCGGAGCAGCACCTCGGTGCCAGCGTGGCGGCGTGAGGCCGCGGCGGCTTTCGGATAGCACCATGGCAAAATTTCTGTTGGAGGTTCGTGGCAAATGAGTGAGAGCAGGATCAGAGGGTGCGGGACGGCGTTAGTGACGCCGTTCACGGCCGATGGCGAGGTGGACGAGCCGGCGCTGCGTGCGCTGGTCGACTGGCAGATCGAGCAGGGCGTGCACTTCCTCGTGCCCATCGGGTCCACGGGCGAGGCAGCGACCATGTCGCCAGAGGAGCAGTATCGAGTCGTCAGGATCGTCGTCGAGCAGACGCACGGGCGCGTACCGATCATAGCCGGCGCTGGTTCCAACAATACCAAGCGCGCTGTGGCGACATCCCGCGAGATGCGTGATCTGGGCGTCACACACCTGCTCCACGTTGCGCCGATGTACAACCGGCCGCCGCAGCGCGGCATCATCGCGCACTTCCGTGCGATCGCGGAGGCTACCGACGTCCCCGTGGTCCTCTACAACGTGCCGGGTCGCACAGGCTGCAACATCGATGCGGAGACCGCGCTGGCGCTGGCCGAGGTGCCGAACATCGTGGCGATCAAGGAGGCCTCGGGCAACATGCCGCAGGTCCTCGAGATCCTGCGCCATCGGCCGTCGCACTTCAGCGTCCTCTCGGGCGACGATTCGCTAGCGCTCACGATGATGGAGGCCGGCGGCGACGGCGTCGTCTCGGTGGTCTCGAACGCGACTCCGCGGGCGATGGCCGATCTGGTCAACCGGTGTCTCGCTGGAGACTTCGCTGCCGCACGCGCCATCCAGGAGCGACTGGAGCCGTGGATGAAGGCGGCCTTCATCGAGTCCAACCCCATCCCGGTCAAGGCAGCGATGGAGATGCTGGGTCGGGCGCAGAACGTACTGCGGCTTCCTCTGGTGCCGCTCCTGGAGCGGTATGTCGCCCCGGTGAGAGAGAGCCTGGTGCGGGCCGGAGCACTGTGATGGACGACGGGCGGCGGCGCGAGCTGGAGGCGAGCGTGACGCGGCTGGCCGCGACGCCCGCTGGTGAAGCGCTGCCTGCCGAGGCCGAAGCAGTTACCAGTGAACTCTTCGACGCGCTCGAGGGCGGCGAGTTGCGCGCCGCCGAGCGGGGTGCGGATGGAGAGTGGCGCGCCGTGCCATGGGTCAAGCGTGGCATCCTGCTCGCCTTCCGCGCCGGCCGGATAGTGGACATGTCGCCGGCCGATTCCCCCTTTCACTTCTTCGACAAGCACACCGTTCCTACCCAGGCGCTCGGGGCGTCGCAGGGTGTGCGCGTGGTGCCCGGCGGCTCGACAATTCGTCGTGGCGCTCACGTGGCGCGCGGAGTCGTCTGCATGCCGCCCACCTACGTCAACGTGGGCGCCTACGTGGGTGAGGGGAGTATGATCGACTCGCATGCGCTCGTAGGTTCCTGCGCGCAGATCGGGGCGCGCGTGCACCTGAGCGCGGCCGCGCAGATCGGCGGCGTGCTGGAGCCGGTGAACGCGGCGCCAGTGGTCATCGAGGACGACGTCTTCGTGGGCGGGAACTGCGGCGTCTACGAGGGCACCGTTGTCCGAGAGCGTGCGGTGCTCGCCTCGGGCGTCATCCTCACGCGAGCCGTGCCTGTGTTCGATCTGGTGCGCGAGACCGTGTATCGCGCCGGTGAAGGGCGAGCGCTCGAGATCCCGGCGGCGGCCGTGGTGGTGCCCGGATCGCGCTCCATTCGCTCGGGGTGGGGCGCGGAGCAGGGGCTGGCGTTACAGACGCCGGTGATCGTGAAGTACCGGGATAGCGGGACCGACGCGGCGACGGCGCTCGAGGGGTGGCTGAGGTAGAGGGTAGGTAGGAGGCGGTCGATGTGGGCGGATGAGCCTTCAGCAGATCGATCGACCGGCCTACATCCGGCGCTTCCAGACTAGCGCATTTCCCCATCTGGCTCGGGCGTGCCTTGTTGAGTTTGCGTGCCTGGAACCCATCACGCGCGACATCCACGTGCAGCGCCG
>DATCXG010000058.1:0-3639 GCA_036565945.1 Gemmatimonadaceae bacterium | reverse complement strand
AGTCCTGCGACCGCTGGCTGCCAGCGCAGCTGCGCTGGCAGCCAGCGGTCGCAGGACTGAGCCGACGTCGTAGCCGTGTTGCGTCTCATCGGCATGGATCTCGTCGCGCACGTCGCACGTCCTGCCGCCATCGATCCTCACCGCGGCGCGCGCACCACCACAATGTGCTGCGCCTCCCAGTCGATCAACGGCGCATCGATGATCCCCGTCTGCACCGCGTCCGCCACGGCTCGGCGCAACCCAGCGATCTTGCCATTCGCGCGCGTGGGATTCACGCGATTGGTGAGCAGGATGACGAAGACTCCCTTGCCGGGATCTACCCAGATGGATGTACCGGTGAAGCCCGTGTGACCGAAGCTGCGCGGGCCGAAGAAGTGCCCGGCGCTGGATCTGAGCGACGGGGTGTCCCAGCCGGTCGCGCGGCTGGAGCCCTTGTGACGGCTGGCGGTCCAGCGCGCGATGGTCGCCGGATGGACGATGCGCACGCCGTTGTACTCGCCGCCGTTCAGGAGCATCTGCGCGAACCTGGCCAGATCGCGGCCGGAGGAGAATAGACCCGCGTGCCCGGCCACGCCACCCAGCGCGCAGGTATTCTCGTCGTGGACGATGCCGTGGATGTGACGGTGCCGGTAGATGGTGTCGACCTCCGTGGGCGCGATGCGCGCCAGACGCTCTGGCGTCGCCATGCCGAGTGCGGCAGTGCAGTCGGAGTCGGCGGGAAGCGGGCCGGTGGCCAGCGGATTCCATCCCGTGTCGCGCATCCCCAGCGGTCCCCACACCGATTGCTGGAGGAACTGTTCCTCCGGCATGCCCGTGATGCGCTCGACGATCCAGCCGGCGAGAACCAGATCCCAGTCGCTGTAGATGGCGCTGTCGTTGGGGACGTAAGCCAGCGGACGGGCGTTGATCTGCTGCATGAACTCGGCCTTCCCCCGATAGTGCATCCAGAGTCTCGAGCCCGACTCCATGCCGCCGCGATGCTCCAGCAGCATGCGCACGGTGATGACCGCCTTATCGGGCGCGTCGAACTCCGGGAGGTAGTAGTGCACCGGCTTGTCGAGGTCGAGCCTCCCTTCCTCCTCCAGGATCATCGCGGCCGTGGTGGTGCCAATGACCTTGGTGAGCGAGGCCAGGTCCCAGAGCGTGGAGTCGTTGGGCGCAGCGGAGCCGGGCGCCGGGTCGAGGGTGCCATAGCTGCCCATGTGAACCAGGCGGCCGTAGCGGCCCACGGCCAGCACGGCACCAGGCGTGGCGCCATTCGCGATGCCGGCATTGACCACGGAGTCCAGCGTCGCGCCGAGATCGGCGCGCATGCCGACGCTCGCCGGCGGAGCCTCGATGAGAGTATCGGTGGCAGCCAGGCGCGCCGGCGAGGGCGCGACGCGGGGGGACGAGGGTGCGCATGCCATGGTCAGCGACGACGCGACGGCGACGAATCCAATGAATTTCACGTGGCGATGATGGTCTGGGAAACGGCGATCCGCGGGCGGGGGCCGCGAGGGTGAGCTCGGCTGGACTGGTATCATAAGCCCGGCACCAGAGATTCGCGATCAGCCTGGTCCGCGATCAGCGCGAGGAGTTCCCGTGTTGAGCGGCCGAGCCCGGCGATCGCACCCTGCCGCCGACCGCCCGGTAACTGGCGCCGAGTGAATACCGTAGGCATCCTGGATCAGGGCACCAGCACGGGAACGATCGCGAGCTCACGGTCCATCACATTCCTCACCAGGCTGCCGGCCATGCCCACCCAGATAGCCAGCCACAGCGCCGCCATCGTCCGCCTGACCGCCGCGGTCTGCGCCTCGCTCGCGGCGCTCACCAGCGGAGCTTCTACCGTAGTAGCACAGCGGGCCACGCTCACAAGACCCACGCTCACCGGCACCGCACTCGTCGCGAATCAGGGATCCGCGAGCGCGACGATCGTGGACGTCGCCAACCAACGTGGGACGACGATCGACGTCGGCACCGGCCCGCACGAAGCCGTCATCTCGCCCGACGGGCGCTGGGGCGTGGTGACGATCTACGGCGATCGGACGCCCGGGAACCGACTCGCGATCATCGACCTGGCCAACAAGTCGCTCGCGCGCCACATCGAGCTCGGCGACTTCACGAGGCCGCACGGTGCCGTGTTCGTCGCCGGAAGTGACAGCCTGCTCGCGGTGACCTCCGAGGCAACGCAACGACTCCTGCTCGTCGACATCGTCGCCGGGACCGTGCTCGCCGACATCCCCACCCGGGCGGGCGGATCGCACATGGTCGGTGTCACGGCCGACGGTACGCGCGCCTACACCGCCAACATCCAGTCAGGATCGATCTCCGAGATCGACCTGACGAAACGAGCCCTCGTGCGCCAACTCGCCGTCGCGCCGGCCACCGAGGGGATTGCTGTGCGGCCGGTAGGCAGCGAAGTCTGGGTTGGCAGCAACGATGCCGGCACGGTGAGCGTCATCGATACCGAGAGCTGGACGGTGGCCACGACGATCAGCGGCTTCAAACTTCCCTATCGCATCGCCATCTCGCCGGATGGCGCGCTCGCCGTGGTCTGCGATCCCGAGAGCGACACGATCCACATCGTGGACATCATCAGCCGGAAGGTCATCGGCGATGTCAGCGGGCTCGGTGCGCCGCGCGGCGTGATCATCGCGCCCGACAACCGCACGGCCTTCGTGACCGTGGCCGACGATCCGGCGGTCGTAGCTGTAGATCTCGTGGAGCGTCGCGAGGTGATGCGCGTTCCAGTGGGTGTTTCGCCGGACGGTGTGGGATACAGCCCGCTGGCGCCTGGCGCGCGTCAGCTCGAGTAGTACGCCGCGTTCTCGTCGATGTAGCCCTTGGTGAGGTCGCAGCCGTACGCGGTCGCTTTCCCCTCGCCCACGCCGAGCGCCACCTCGATGTCCACCGTCTCGCCGCCGAGCACCGCGCGCACGTGCGCCTCATCGAAGTCGAGCCGCTGACCATTCCGCAGGACCGCGCAGCCGCAGATCCAGGCGTCGGTGCGCTCGGGGATGAGCGTGCAGTCGACGCACTTGCCGACCGCCATGAGGATGCGTCCCACATTCGGGTCCGCACCGTGGACCATCGTCTTGATGAGCGGCGAGTTCACGATCGACTTGGCGATCCGCCTGGCCTCCACGGCGTTGCTGGCTCCGCGGACAATCACGCGCAGCAAGCGCGTGGCGCCCTCACCATCACGCGCCAGTGTCTCGGCCATGCGCACGCAGCCAGCGATTAGCGCCGAGCGGAACGCGTCCATGTCCACCACTCCCGCATGCCCATTGGCGAGGATCACGCACGTGTCGGACGTGCTCGTGTCGCTGTCTACCGACAGCATGTTGAACGAGACATCCACCGCCTCGCGCAGCAAGCCGTCGAGCGTGGGGGCATCGATCGCGGCATCCGTGAAGATGTAGGCCAGCATGGTGGCCATGTTCGGCTCGATCATCCCCGAACCCTTGGCGACCCAGGTGATCGTCGCATCACCGACGCTGGTGGAGAGCGCCTTCGGATGTGTATCAGTGGTCATGATCCCCTCGGCGCCCACCAGCGGGTCGCTCAGGAGATCGTGCGTCATGCCGCTGATGCCACGCTCGATAGTCTCGATCGGGAGACGTACGCCGATCACCCCAGTGGAGCTCACCAGCA
>DATCXG010000053.1:0-3349 GCA_036565945.1 Gemmatimonadaceae bacterium | reverse complement strand
CCGCCGGTCTGGACCGGGGAACTGATCCGCCTCCAGGCGACGGCCCTGACGATATCGGGGCAATTCGTCCACAGTGACGAGTTCATCCGCCTCTCGGCCAACAACGCACAGGGCAAGGGCGGAACTTGCTTCGGTGATTCCGGCGGTCCCGACCTGGTGGGAGGGACGGACGTGGTGGTCGGGGTCAACTCCTACGTGACGAACTTGAACTGCGCCGGCGTCACCTACTCGATGCGGATTGACCTTCCTGATGTCCTCAGTTGGATACTGGGCTTCCTGTAAGCAGTGGCTGATTCAACGCACTCGCCAAGGAGCTCGTCCGTCAGCAAGCCGATTCGCAATCGAAACGGCCCCGGGGTTGATGACCCGGGGCCGTTTTCTTCTCGCCAGTTTCATTAAATCAGGTCGCGATCCTGAGGTCCTCTCCATGTATGAACCAGTTTCCTGTCGCTACCCACTATCGCCTTCTGCTTGGTCTGTCAGCTTGCCGGCCTCACACCGCTCATGCGACAACTAACCTGGCCCAGGGGGCCTCGACGCAGCCTTCTAGAGAGAGCAAGATCTAGTGTCGCGATGCAGCGTTCCAGAGCGAGTTCCCAAATGCCAGACCAAATCCAAGAGTCAAAACAGGGACCAGAATCCAGTTTCTCGGATCCCAGTCGACCGGGTTCCCGTCCAGCATAACCAGTACGCTAAGCGCCATCATTAGCGCTACGGTTATGCTGATGGCGAATGCGCCCACCCGCCATCTGGCCAGCGGCCACAAGAGGCCTACGATCGTACCACCAAGGATCCCCATGGCAAAGTAGAAGGATACTACAGCCGCGAGGCTCAACCCGATGTCCTCGAATGGGGCCGGACCGCTCATCGCATAGACGAAGAGCACCCAGAGGCTGTAAAGAACAGCGAGACCCACTCCCATGGCGACACATCGTTTGATGTTACGAATCATGTCTGTCGTATTCCCGGCAAAACCAATTACCAGACGAGTAGCTGAACCGCCCCGGATTCGTCGGAGACTCGGTGAGTTGAGTGATCAAGCCGCGATCTGTACGGCCTGAAGCTGAGCAAGCTGCGCTTCGTACCCCGCTGGGGGAAGGTAGCCAAGCGACTCCAGGAGCTGCGGATGGTTGAACCAAGAGACCCATTCGACGGTCGCGTACTTTACTCACCGTCCAGACCCAGCCTTCCAGAGCGAGTTGCCAAACTGCAGGCCAAATATGACGGTCATGATCAATACTGTGATCCAATGGCTACGATCCCAGTATGCCGGATTCCCGAACAACGTAACAACCAGGGCGAAGGTGAGAATGAGAGCCACCACGAGACTGGTGAAGTAAGCCCCTAGGCGCCACCTGAGGATCGGCCAGAGCAGCCCGACGATGAGGCCGCCCAGCACGCCGGCACCCATGTAGAAGGCCAGGAGGGGGCCCAGACCAACATGGACGCGTTCGAGCGCGTCTGGGCCGCGGAACGTGTACACGAACACCACCCACGCGGCGAAAATGCTCGCCGAGCCGATCCCGTATACCACGCACCGAAAGACGTTCCCAATTGTGGACATCAACCAGGGATCTCAGAGGTATCGATTATTTATCAGGGGTCCCGGTGCATGCTTGCACAGCATCGACGATGGCGACGACGCTACCACCGTACGGAACGAAGTCGTACCGATTCATATCGAATCGCCCCGCGATGCTTGGAGGCTCCACCTGTTGAGAACTTGGAGTCAGGGCACAGGCAGCGATGTCTTCAGCGGAGGCCTCAGCGCGCTCGACGGTCCCGGCAACGAGCAGGACCAGCACGGCGCCGAGCGTCCTCACCAGATGAAAGCGGCACACGAGGCGAATGCCTGCCGCTGATCGTCGCGCGCCGAAGCGAGTGCCGGCGATGTGCCCCCTACTGCGCGCGGAAGTGCCCGGCCAGCCAACTGGGAATCGGGTTGCGTGCGAAAGACGATGCGCGCGACATGCTGGGCGACGGTGACCGTCGTCGTGTCGCTCGCGGCACCGGCGCGCGCGGTGATCAGGGCCGTCCCGTTCCCCTTGGCAACCACGATGCCGCCGGTCATCACCGACGCGACCTCCGGCGTCGAAGATTGCCAGGTGATGGGTACGCGCGACAGCGGATGGCCGTCGCGGTCGCGGATCGTGGCCGAGAGAGACACGGAGTCGCCGATCGCCGTGAGGGTCGGCGCCCTGGGTTCGATCGCGAGCGTGGCGGCAGCGGGGAGAAGCGCCGTGGGGCCATCGTGACCGCAGGCGATGGCGAGGAGCGCCGCGCCACAGGCGATGGCACGGCGGAAGGCGGTAGGGTGCACGCGCATGGTTCAATTCGATCGGTCTACCGACGGCCGGCACACGGCGCGGCGCCGGCCGCTTCGGCAATGAACGGGTGAACTGAGGTAGGCTGGGACGAAGCTACACCGCACCGGGGCATGGCGAAAGCGGTGCGGACAGGGCGTCCGGGGCACGGGCCCCTCCCATCGCGTCGCGCCCACCGAAGGCGCAGCCCGTGAGCACGAACATCGCGCTCGGAAGAGTCCCGCTCGCGCAGTTCACATCAGAGTGGAATGATCCCCGACCGCGCGCCGAGTGTCACCGCTTCGGTGCGACTCGTCACATCGAGCTTTTCGAAGATCGCGGCCAGATGCGCCTTCACCGTATGCTCCGAGATCCCAAGCCGCGCCGCGATGTGCTTGTTCCCCAGCCCCTCGGCAACCGCGTTGAGCACCTCGATCTCGCGCCGTGTGAGCGACTGCCCTGGAGTCACAGGCGGATGCGTCACGGCTGGGAGTGCACGTGCCGGAGCAGCGTGTTCGAGCGAGGCAAGCATCGCGTCGACTGCGGCCGGATCGAGTGTCACGAGCCCTGCGGCCACGGCTCCGACCGCGGCTCGGATCTCCTCCGCCGTCGCATCATACGACAAGAGTCCGCGCACACCAGCGTGCAGTAGGTCCCGCGCCACCGCGCGGAGCACGTCGTCGCCTACGAGGATGAGCGGAACGCCGGCCGCCGCGTCGCTCGCGCGAGCGAGCCAGAGCGCGAGCGCATCGTCCTCCAGCACGGGCGGCTCGAGCACGATGACGTCAGGCGCGAGCACGCGTACCCGTTCGGGCAGTGCGACGCCGGCGGTGGAGCTCCCGATCACGCGCAGTGAGTCTCCGTGCTCGATGAGCGCCTCGAGCCCCGCACGTGCCGGCTCGGAGTCGGCGGCGACTAGGACGCGGACCACGCCGGCTGCGGGCTCACGTCGCATACGCGTCGCAGGAAGTGCATCACCGCACGGCTCGGTACAGCGAGCGCGAGCCCGAAGGCAACCAAGGTATTGATTCCGATCACGCGCCCCG
>DATCXG010000005.1:0-12523 GCA_036565945.1 Gemmatimonadaceae bacterium | reverse complement strand
GACCGTGCGGCGAACCGGCGCGCTGGTGTACGCGAGCCTCGTGCTTCTGGCCGCGCCGGCGGCCCATGCCCAACTGGTGTACACTCTCGAGGCCGCCGGGACCACTGCCAGCTATGACGACTCGCCGCAGGCCAGCGGGTTCTCGCTCTCGCCGGGGATCAAGCTCGAACTGCCGAGCTCCTCGCTCGTCGCCACAGGCGGCTTCTCCGTCTTCGATGGCGGGGACTGGACCGCCCAGGGATTTCTCTCGGCGTCAGTATTCACTCCTACCGCGCGCGGTTTCCGTGGCGAGCTCGCCGCCACAGCCAACGCCATCGCATACACCGGTCACGGACGGAGCGCGTACGCGGTGGCTCAGGGACGGCTGCATCTCGGTGGCACCAGTAGCGGGGCGTGGGCGGGTGGCGGCCTGGGTCGGACGAGGAGCCACGAGGCCGGCAGCCAGCTCGTGATCGCCGATGCCGGCGCCTGGTGGCGCGGAAGCGGCCTCACTCTGTCGGCATCCTTCACGCAGAGCCGCTTCCGCTCCGGCGTGACGATCGGGGGGTTGCCTATCAACCTCTTCGCGCCAGTGAACGACCGGCTGGACGCCCTGCCGCTGGCTGGCTACCGCGACAGGGTGCTCGACGACGCCCTGATCAGAGCGCATTGGGAGACCGGTGCGTTCGACTTCGATGCCAGCGCCGGACGGCGATTCCGAAGTCACACTGATCAGGCCGAGCAGTGGGGAACGCTGGGCGCCACGTTCTGGATGACCCGGCACATGGGCGTGATGGCGAGCGGCGGCAGATACCCCGAGAGCTACATCCAGGGCTTCCCCAGTACCCACTACGCCATACTGGGGCTGCGATTCGCATCATCCGGGAACCGCCACCCCGGGAAGCCGTGGGAATCCAGCGCGCCCCCGCACCCACGCACTCCCAACGTGGTGCCGAGCTTCAGAGTGCTCGGCGAAGGCGCGGAGCGCACCATCCGCATCGTCATCCCACGAGCAAACCGCGTGGAGATCATGGCCGACTTCACCGGCTGGGTCCCCACGGCGCTCCAGAGCGCGGACCACGACGCGTGGGTGCTCCGAACCAGCCTCGCGCCTGGTACCTACCGCGTGAGCATTCGCGTGGACGGCGGCGACTGGCGCGCGCCGCCCGGGATCCCCGAGCGAAGTAACGAATTCGGATCGGGCGGCGGGATAGTCGTAGTGGAGTGATGGCGCCGCGCCAGTATGCACGAGAGGCGCTCGATATCCGAACCCCTGGGGCCCCGCTCAGTCACCGAACGAGATCCCTGTCGCTCGCGCCGCGCTGACCGGTACGACGGTGACGCTCAACGGGACGCGTCTCAGTCGCCGAATGAGATCCCGGTCGCCCGCGCCGTCATCACGATATCGTTATCGGGGTCCACTCTCTTCTGGGTGGCGAGTACCTGCACGATCGGGACGTAGACGATGTGCGGAGACTGGAGCGCCACCATGTAGCCGAACTTGCCATCGGCGATCGCGCGCACGGCCGCGCCGCCAAAGCGAGTGGCGAGCAGACGATCGTATCCCGTAGGCATCCCACCGCGCTGCAGATGGCCGAGCACCAATGAACGGCACTCCTTGCCGGTGTTCTTCTGGATCTGGCGCGCCAGCCGATCGGCAACGCCGCCTACCCGGCGCTCCTGCCCGGGGAGCGATGCACCGAGGGTCGACTCCTCCCCCCCAACAGGGTACGCGCCCTCCGCGGCCACGACAATCGAGAAGTGCCGGCCGGCTCTGTCACGCGCCATGATCTTCTCGCACACGCGCTCGAGGTCGTAAGGAATCTCGGGAACAAGGATCACGTCGGCCGTGCCAGCCAGGCCACTGTACAGCGCGATGAATCCCGCGTGGCGCCCCATCACCTCCATCACGATCACCCGATCGTGACTCTCGGCCGTGGTGTGCAGTTTGTCGATCGCTTCGATGGCCGTGTTCACCGCGGTATCGAAGCCGAAGGTATTCACAGTGCAGCTCACATCGTTGTCTATCGTCTTGGGCACGCCAACGATATTCACCCCGCACTCGAACAAGCGCTGTGCTATGGCCAGTGAGCCGTCACCGCCGATGCTGATGATCGCATCGATTCCGAGCTCCCTGGCGCGCGCGATCAGCTCGCCCGACCGGTCCACCTCCACGATGGTCCCGTCGCTCTGCTGGACGGGGTAGTGGAACGGGTTGCCACGATTGGTCGTGCGCAGGATGGTGCCGCCGAGGTGGGCGATTCCGCGCACGGAATCCTTGGTCAGCGGGATCACCTCGTCTTCACCCATGAGGCCGGCGTAGCCGCGCTTGATGCCCAGCACCTCCCAGCCCCTATTGATGGCGGAGAGCACCGAGGCACGGATCACGGCGTTGAGACCGGGGGCGTCTCCGCCTCCGGTAGAGATGGCAATACGCATACTTTACGATGGAAGTGGCCGACTCGCGCCGGCCTGAGGAAAGCGTGATTCGGTATCGGGTGCCCGTAACGGATCGTGAAACAAGGCGCTCTATTCCGTGGCGGTTCCCGATGTCCGAGCGATGATCTCCATGATCTCCCCGCGCTTCGCGTGCCGCCCGATCTTCGATTTCTCGAAGATCAGCGCTCCGTCGAGGGTTACCTCGAAGCGCCCGCCGCGAGACGGGATCATCTCGATCTCCGCGCCCGGGTACGACTCCATGATCTCGGCCGCCAAACTGGTGGCCCGCGGTTCGTAGTTTCAGAGCGTGCAGTATTCGATGGATATCTTCATCGGTCAAGTGAGAAACGAGTGAAATAGTGGAACGCGCTCCGCCCCGTAGAGCGCGCCCGAGTCATGGCCATCCCGGCCATCAATATGGCACTTACTGCATAGTACTTACTTCGCGCGAATCTCCGCAGCCGCCGCATCGATGGCGTTTATCACTCTGCTCTCCGCCTCTACCCTGCGCCGCGCCTCCAGTGCCGGGATGCTCGATGGCTGCCCCAACTTCCCCAACGCCTGAGCAGCAGCGGCTCGACTATAGAAATCTGGCGCGTTCAATACCGGCTCCATAGCCGCGGCGGCATCGGCTTCCCGTCCACCGGCCTCGGCCCGCGCTACGAGAGCCGCAATCGCGGCCTGCCGGGTGTGCCGATCGACCGTGGCGGCGAGGTATGGTAGTAGCATGTCCCAGGCCTCAGGTGTATCGACGAATGCCAGCGCGCTCACAGCACTGGTGCGCTCGATATCGAGCCATGAATCGCGGCCCAGCGTCTCGCGAATCACCGGAAGCGCGGCTGGGGCGTCGACCCTGGCGTAGGAGATCAACGCGGCCCCGCGCACCCTGAGCGATGAGTCGACGGTGGCCAGCTCATGGAGCCGCGCCGCCGTCCGCTCGCCCGGGAAAAGAGCGAGCGAGCCCGCTGCGCTCTCGCGCACGCGCGCATCGACGTCGGCCGACGCGGCTAGAAGCGCGGAGGCGGCGGTCGTGTCGGCCATGGTGAAGATGGGAGTCGAGCCAGCATCCGAGGTGTGAGCACTGGTCGGGCTCGCCGCGGCTCCGTCGTTGAAGTTGGCGAGCGCCTCGGCCGCTGATTGGCGCACCGCCCAGAACTCGTCACCGCGCGCAGCCGACGCCATGGCTTCCAATGCCAACGCCTCGGCCGGGCGCCGGGCCAGCAGATCAATGGCCTCGAGCCGGCCCAGTACGTCTTCGTCGTGCGCCAGCTGGTAAGCGAGCATCACCGTGGGCCGCGGGAAGTCGTGCGCCTCCAGCAGCCAGCCGCCATCGTTCCACCTGACGGCGAGCGGTGGCGCGGGGAGCGCGAACGTGGCGCTCGAAGTCTTGCCGCGCACGGATACCACACCGCGTATCGCCCCTCGTTCGGTGAGCACCTTCACGTCGACGTCCGCATCGAACAGGCCCGTCATGGAGTCCACTGGCTGCACCTGCTCGGATCGCAGGGTGAGCTGGCCGGACGTGGAATCGTAGGAGTAAGACACTCGGAACTGGGGCACACCGGCACCGTACACCCACTGGTCGAAGAAACCGTGGAAGTCGCGGCCGGTAGACTCCTCGAACGCGTCGCGCAGATCGGCGCTCACCACGTTTCCGTAAGAGTGCTTCACGGTGTAGTGGTTCATCGCCTTCCAGAATACCGAGTCACCGAGTTGGTGACGGAGCATCTGCAGCACCGAGGCGCCGCGCGGGTAGATGTGGCCGCTCAGAAAGAGCTCCAAGGGATCCACCTTCCAGCGATTCCACACCAGCGGGCGACGCGTGCGCGCATCCGCCGCCATGGTCTCGCGTTGCGCGCCCAACCGGTCTATCGCCCCCTCTTCCTCGCCGTGCGCGGCCTCGCGGTACGTCTGCTCCATGAAAGTGGCGAACCCCTCGTTCAACCACGCATCGGCCCAACTCTCGGTGGTGAGCAGATCGCCGTACCACTGGTGCCCCAGCTCGTGCGCCACCAATCCCTCGGCGTTGGCCTGCGGCTCGGCCCACGCCGGGTGGAGGATCGCATCGTCGGATTGCGTGGTCGCCGTCACATTCTCCATCCCGCCGAAGATGTAGTCGGGCGCCACCACCTGATCGTACTTCACCCACGGATAGCGGACGCCGGTCTTCTGACTGAAAATTGCCACCGCGCGCGGAGTCGATCCGAAGCCGCGCCAGGCCGCCTTCACCGAATCCGGATACGTCCAGTACCCCACCGGCACGTCGCGCCACCTGTCCTGCAACACCACGAAGTTCCCCGTCACCGCGGTCATGAGGTAGGTGGAGGCGGGCTTCTCGAGTACCCAGTGCCACTCCGTCTCGCCGCCCACCAAGCGCGAGCCGGCGAGCTTCCCATTACTGAGCGCGCGCTCGCCCCTGGCCGTGCGGATGAACATCTCCCACGTGGTCTTGTCGTTCGGCTCGTCGTACGTGGGGACCCAGTAGCGAGTATCGATCATCTCTCCCTGCGTCCACACCACGTGCTTCCGGTCGATGAAGTACACTCCCTTGCGGGGCTTCACGCTCTCGTACTCGACGGTGATGCTGGTGCGCGCGTGCGGCGCAACCGGCCTGGTGAGGTGCACGGTGAGCACGCGCCCGTCGTAATCGTAGTTCAGGGTCTGGCCGCCCGACCTGCTCACCTTCGCGATGGTCATTCCCACGGCGTCGAGCGTCACACTGGAGAGGGCCGAGTCGAGCGCTGCCAGGCGGAGCGTCGTGGAGCCCACCACTGCGTGGCGCGCCCAGTCGAAGCGCACGTGTACCACCTGGTGCTGCAGGTCGTAGGTGCGAACACGCGTCTCATGCGGTGCACCCTCCGGAGGAGGCCCCCAGTGAAGCAGCGGAAGCGACCGAAAGGGAGGCACCCGGTATGACGCCATCGTATCGGCTATCGCCGCGTGCACACTCTCCGCGGCCGCTGGCGGCGCGACCACGATGGGTGGCATGGCGGGGACCGGAGCCGGGGCCGGCGCGGGCTGTGGCGCGCGCGAGCAGGCGGCGAGGAGGACGGGCAGGATGACGAAGAGTGGCTTCACGTAGGACCTTCCGCGGTGATCAGGTACGGAGCGCGACCTTCCGGTGCCGGTGACGCGGACTCCGCGTGGTATATAAACGCGTCACCGAACTCGAGGGAACTACCCATGCCAACAGCGCCAGCAGGCCACACTCTCATGGAGCTAGTCGTCGCATTCACTCTCATGGCCATACTGCTGGGCATCGTCATGCCAGGTCTCGGCACCCTCCGTGACCGTGCCGCAGTCCGGAGCGCGGCCACCGAGGTGGCGGCGATGCTGGCATCCACGCGCCGTGCGGCAATGCTCCGTTCTACCGGCGCAGCGCTGGTACTCGACCCCGAGCGCGCCAGCGCCACCGTCGTCGCCGGCCCCGACACACTCCTGGCGCGCGGCCTCGGCACGGAGCTCGGCGTGCGCCTCGCCGCCACGCGCGACACCGTGCGCTACGCGCCGAGCGGTCGCGCGTGGGGTGCGAGCAACACCACCCTCATCGTGCAGCGAGGCAGAGCCGCGGACACGCTCTGGGTCTCGCGCCTCGGGAGGGTGCGAGATTAGTTCGGCCTGTCTGGCACGGCTACCACACCCGCCCGCATGGCTCCGACCCAGGCAGTGGCGCTCAACTCCTGCATCATCGAGAAGGAAAGCTCTGCGGTACCTGCAGTTCTCCGTGCTGCAGGTAAAAGCAGTTCAGCAGTTCTCCGTGCTGCAGGTAACGCAGTTCGTAGTGCTGCGACGATCAGTCGGCCGCCACGGTTCCGAAGTCGTAGCCTGGAACGGAGACCCGCGGGATCGGCTGGCCGAGCACGCGCTCGATCAGTCGCACCATGGAGATCTCGTCCGTCGCCATGAAAGTGAAGGCGTCGCCCGTGGCCGCAGCACGGCCGGTGCGGCCTATGCGGTGCACGTAGTCCTCGGGTTGAGCCGGAACGTCGTAGTTGATCACGTGCGTGATCCCGGCGATGTCGAGTCCGCGCTGCGCGATGTCAGTTGCCACGAGCACGCGGACCTCTCCGCTGCGGAACTGCTCGAGCGCCTGCGTACGCTGCGCCTGGCTCTTGTCCGCGTGCATGGCCGTGGCCGCGATCCCCTCGCGCTCCAGGCTGCGCACCACCTTGTCGGCGCCGTACTTGGTACGCGTGAAGATGAGCACCGAGTCCATGTGGTCCCGCTTCAGCAATTCCACCAGGAGGGCACTCTTCCGCTCCCGCGGCACCGGGTAAACGGCGTGCGATACGGTATCCACGGCCTCGCTGCGCCGCCCTACCTGAACCACGATGGGCTTGCGCAGGTACTTCCGCGAAAGTGCTTCCACCTCGGGCGGCATGGTAGCACTGAAGAGAAGTGTCTGGCGGTATTTCGGTATCTCGGCGACGATCCGGTTGATCTGCGGTGCGAAGCCCATGTCGAGCATCCGATCCGCCTCATCGAGCACCAGCACCTCGAGATCATCGAAGACCACGTTCTGTCGCTCCATGTGGTCGAGAAGCCTGCCGGGAGTTGCCACGATGACATCCACGCCCTCCCGCAGCGCCGTCTCCTGCGGCGCGAGCGGCACGCCGCCGTGCACGTCCGCTACCAGCAGCGCGGTGTGGGCGGCGTAGCCAGCGAAGCTCTCCCTCACCTGAGCCGTGAGCTCGCGCGTGGGCGTGAGCACCAGCGCGCGGACGCGTCGCTCTGGCCCGCCGAGTAGGCGGTGAATCACGGGAAGCGTGAACGCAGCGGTCTTGCCGGTGCCGGTCGGAGCGAGGCCGATCACGTCGCGCCCCTTGAGCGCTAGCGGTATCGCCTTCGACTGGATGGGAGTGGGGTGTTCGTAGCCCGCGTCGCGGACTGCCTCGAGGAGCTCGGGCGCGAGGTGCAGCTCCGCGAAAGTACACTGTGTTTCAGTTGTGTCTGTCGACATGCTCTTTTCTCTGGCGCCGGGGCCGCTCGCCCGGCATGTCGCCCCAGTGGGGCGGCCGGGACCGGCGCGCGATATTCTCTCGACGCGACGCATTCGCGCCGCGTCATCCGCGTGGCTCGCTTCTCTCTCTGGAGATTGTGAACTGCGGGACAGCGACCTGTCGTGCGCTCTAGTGTCGCCGCCCCGATGGGGAACGGACTGCGCGAGCGCGCTGAACGCAATTAGTACTTCTTCCGTGATTGAGTGCTCAATGTAACCAATCGGGTGACAATTGGCACTGGGAAGGTCGATCATCGCTGGTCAGCTGCCCGCGTGAGTTGCCGCCGCACCTCTCAGGCGGGACTGCCGCCAACGAACCGTAACGGTTTCCAGTCTCCACCCTCACGTGCCCAGATCGACGGCATCGCCTCGCCCGTCTCGAGCAATGTCTTGAGGCTGGACAGCACGACTGGCCACCCCTCCGTGATCCCTCGCTCCATCCCGGAACCCGGTTCCAGATCGTCGTGCGTCACGGTGAGTCGCACCATATCCCCATCTTCCGCGATGTCGTAGGTGACCCGCGAGCGTTTCGTCGCATTGGTGGCTTCCTTCGGGTCGGCCCAGGTTACCACGAGTCGATGTGGACGATCACTCTCCACAACGTTGCCCACGATGTCGACGGTGGCAGGATCGTCGTACGCCTCGTGTCGCCAGGTCGATCCAACGCTCCAATCGGAAACGTTCCGGTGGTCGCTCCAGTACCGCCGAGTGATCTCACCGTCGGTGAGCGCACGCCACACCTTCTCGGCGGTGGTGTTGATGTAGATGACGTACATGAAGGTCGGCTTATCCATGGTTCCCCTCCTCGAGGGCTCTCTTGAGGTCGCGTAGCGCCTGCACGCGACGCCGCTCGTACTTGCCGATCCAACGCTCGGCGATGGCTTCGATCGGCTCGGGGTTGAGATAGTGCAGCTTCTCCCGCCCACGCCACAGGATGACAACTAGGTTCGCCTCCTCGAGCACGGCGAGGTGCTTCGCCACCGCTTGCCGGGACATGTCGAGATTCGCGCACAGCTCGCCGAGCGTCTGGCCGTTGTCCTGGTACAGTCGATCCAGGAGACACCGGCGGGTGCGATCGGCGAGCGCTCTGAACACCGGATCCAGCCCGTGTTTCATACACGAATATGCAACCTTATGGTTGCATGTCAATACCCGCCCCCCGGATATCGAGCGACCCGGATGCTCGAGCGACCACGATGCATTGGCAGCCGCGGCGCCGAACCCTACATTGCCGGATGACTGCACCATCGTCGAGAATCAGATGGAAGAGACATGGGCAGCGATTCCTTCCCGACGTAAGGCGCGTGAATCACCAGCATCGTCGAGAACCAGTCGCGAGCCTGTAGTGCGACGCCAGCTCGTAGCTCACCGCACGTGTGAACCATCAGCATCATCGAGAACCAGTTGAGAGAGGCGCACTCGAGAATGACCGGACGCAGCCAGTGACCCGCGCAGAGCTTCTGGAGTTCATGCGCCGTCATTCACTCGCGGTACAGACGTCGGTGTCACCATCCGGCGCTCCGCAGGCGGCGATTGTCGGTATCGTTGTGACCGATGCTTTCGAGGTCTTCTTCGACTCCCTCGAGACCACGCGGAAGGTGCTGAACCTTCGACAGAACCCTCAGACCGCGCTCATAATCGGTGGGCTGAGGCGCGGCGACGAGCGCACGCTCCAGTACGAGGGGCTGGCTGACGAGCCCAGCGGCGCGGAGCTCGAGCGGCTCAAGGAGTTGTACTTCGCCGCATTCCCCCAGGGCCGTGAGCGGCAGAGCTGGCCTGGCCTGACCTACGTGCGCGTGCGGCCAACATGGATCCGTTACAGCGACTTCAACCGAGCGCCACCAGAGATCGTGGAGCTCGATTGCGATCAACTCGGACTGATCACCTAGGGGAATCAGCCGGAGGGTCGCTCCCTCGTTTATATTCGCTAGCCCCCACGAATGAGGCGCGTCCCTCGTGAGTGCTACACTGACCGACCGCTACAAGATCGAACGCGAGCTGGGCCGCGGCGGCATGGCCACGGTCTATCTCGCCGAGGACGAGAAGTACGGCCGCAAGGTTGCGATCAAGGTCCTGCGCCCCGAGATAGCCGCGTCGCTCGGCGCCGAGCGGTTCCTGCGCGAGGTCCACGTCGCCGCTCAGCTCGCCCACCCGCATATCGTGCCCCTAATCGATTCCGGTGAGGTCGACGGCACGCTCTACTACGTCACCCCGTACACGCCCGGCGGATCGTTGCGCGACCGGTTGGACCGGGAGCGACAGCTTCCGGTGAAGGACGTGCTCCGGATAGCGCGTGAAGTGGGCTCGGGACTCGACTACGTCCATCGCAGCGGCTACGTCCACCGCGACGTCAAACCCGCCAACATTCTCTTCGCGGACGGCCACGCCGTGCTCGCTGATTTCGGCATCGCCCACGTTTGCTGCTCCAGTGGCACGGAGGCCATCACCGACATCGGTATCGCGATAGGGACTCCCGAGTACATGAGTCCCGAGCAGGCCAGCGGAGAACGGGATCTCGACGGTCAGAGCGATATCTACAGTCTCGCCTGCGTCGTGTACGAGATGCTGGCTGGCGAGCCACCGTTCAGAGGCGACAGCGCACGCGCCACGATGGCAAAGCAGGTAACGGAGGCGCCGCGTCCGGTGCGAGCGCTGCGACCGGATGCGCCGATCACCGTCGAACGGGCCATCGCCAGGGCGCTGGCCAAGGACCCGCGTCAGCGGCTCGCCACCGTGCCGCAGTTCATCGACGCGCTGGAGACGGAGGGGCTCGAAGGCGGCCACTTCTTCGCTGCCCGGACGCGCTCCATCGCGGTCTTGCCGTTCGTGAACGTGAGCCCGGATCCGGAGAACGAGTACCTGAGCGACGGGATCACCGACGAATTGATCGACGCGCTCGCGAAGGTGGAAGGCCTCAGCGTCGCGTCGCGCACGTCGGTGTTCGCGCTCAAGGGGAAGCCGCAGGATGTGCGAGCGATCGGCGCACTGTTCGGCGCATCCGAAGTGCTCGAAGGGACGGTCCGCAAGTCGGGCGACCAGCTCCGGATCGCGGCGCAACTCACGTCGACCGAGGATGGCCGCCTGCTCTGGTCGCAGCGCTACGATCGGAAGCTCGTGGACGTCTTCGCCATCCAGGACGAGATCGCGCGCACGATCGTGGACACGCTGCGGGTCAATTCGTTCGCGGACCTGTCAGACCCGGCACCCACGCGCTACACGACGAACCTGAAGGCATACGGCCTCTATCTGAAGGGACGATACGCGTGGAACAAGCGTACGCAGGAGGGACTGCGCGAAGCCATCGAGTACTTCGAGCAGGCGATCGCCGAGGATCGCGATTACACCCTGGCATACGCGGGCCTCGCCGATACTTATTCGCTGCACGTGGACTACCGCAGTGTCCCGGTGCACGAAGGCTTCGCGCGCGCCAAGGCGTACGCGCGGAAGGCAATAGTTCTGGACGACACCGTAGCGGAGGCACACGCATCACTCGCATGGTCCCTGTTCATCTACGACTGGGATTGGGAGGGAGCCGGACACGAATTCAGGCGAGCGATCGAGCTCGATCCACGATACGCCTCGGCTCACCAGTGGCATGCATTCCTCCTCGCTTCGCAGGGAAATACCGAGGAGTCGATGGCGGAAGCGCGGAGAGCGCTGGAGCTGGATGCTGTGTCGGTATCCGTACGACGTAGCGCAGCATGGGCGTACTACTACGGCCGGCGCTACGATCAGGCTCGGTATCATGCACAGCGTGCGATCGTGATGAATCCCACCGCGGAGGAGAGCTACCGTGTTCTGGGGCTGGCGCTGGCGCAGGGCGGTGAGTCCGCCGAAGCGGTGCGCGTTCTCCGCGAAGCGGTGGAACTCTCGGCAGTCGCCACATACCCGAAGGCGATATTGAGCTACGCGCTCGCGCGCGCCGGAAACCGCGGGGCGGCGAGGAAGCTGCTCGACGAGCTCGAGATCGAAGCGACCCGTGACTACGTCTCACCCGTAGCTTTCGCCGTGGTACACATCGGCCTGGGCGAGTTGGACCGCGCCCTGTACTGGGCCGAGCGAGCCTACGAGGAACGGCGCGGGTGGCTGGTATATCTCAACGTGAACCCCATCGTAGACCCCCTGCGTGGGGAGCCGCGCTTCAAGCAGCTAGTGCGCAAGATGAAGCTGTAGCTCCGTCAACAACGGCATCCTGAAGACATCATCCCACGCCCACGCGGCACTCGATTTCGAGCGCCGTAGACCCATTGCGACTTGCGGGGCGCTGAGCTCGTCACGCATCATGCTCACGTTCCTTAACTCACCGTCAATCGCCGCCAATCACTCATGAAGATGCTCGCCCTGACCCTAGCGGCCGCATTCGCCGCCACCACTCCAGCCCCCTCACCGGCGCAAGCCCGAGCCCGGACCGCGCGTGACGCCGCCGCGGCGTGGGAGCAACAGGCACGGAACGTCACCATCATCCGAGATGACTGGGGCATCCCGCACGTCTATGGAAAGACCGATGCCGATGCCGTCTTCGGCCTGATGTACGCGCAGGCCGAAGATGACTTCAATCGCGTGGAGACGAACTACATCAACGCGATGGGGCGCCTGGCGGAAGCCGAGGGTGAGAGCCAGGTGTATCGCGACCTGCGCATGAAGCTCTTCATCAACCCAGATTCCATGAAGGTGAAGTACGAGGCGAGTCCTGAGTGGCTGAAGACGTTGATGAATGCATTCGCCGACGGCCTGAACTACTATCTCTACAAGCACCCCGAAGTGAAGCCCAGGGTCATCAAGCACTTCGAGCCCTGGATGGCGCTGTCGTTCAGCGAGGGGAGCATCGGCGGAGACATCGAAAGGGTGAACCTGACGCAGCTCGAGGCGTTCTACGGGAACCGCCCCGAGCCCGCCGTGCAGCCCGCAAGCGGGAGCTCATCCGACAACGAGCCCAGAGGATCGAACGGCATCGCCATCGCGCCGTCGAACACCATCGGCCACCACGCGCTCCTGCTGATCAATCCCCACACGTCGTTCTTCTTCCGCGCCGAGGTACAGGTGGTCAGCGAAGAAGGGCTCAACGCTTACGGCGCCGTGACGTGGGGCCAGTTCTTTGTCTACCAG
>DATCXG010000028.1:0-8420 GCA_036565945.1 Gemmatimonadaceae bacterium | reverse complement strand
CCGCCGGTGCGCGGCTCGTCACCTCACTCGCATCACCACCGCTGGATCGGCTGATCTCCGCCATGAACCGCGAGAGCATCAACCATTATGCCGAACTACTCTTCCGCGACGCGGGTCGCTCAGCGTCGCGCGACGGTGTGGGGTCGGTGGAGAGCGCCAACGCTCTTCTACAGGATTTCATGACCGGGAAAGTGGGTGCCCGGCCGGGCTCCGTACTGGCAGCCGACGGCAGCGGCCTCTCGGTGCTCGACCGCGTGACGCCCCGCGCGCTGGTCCAGCTCCTGGGCTACGCGCATGACGCGCCCTGGGGCAACGCCTTCCACGCCTCGCTCCCCGTAGCCGGCGAGTCGGAGCTCCTGCGCCACCGCATGCGGCTCACACCCGCCCAGGGGAACCTCCACGCCAAGACCGGCACCACCAACAGCGTGGTATCGCTCGGCGGCTACGTCACCGCGCGCGACGGCGAGTTGCTGGCATTCGCGCTCATCTACAACGGGACCGACCGTTGGAACGCGCGCCAGGCGATGGATGTGGTGGGGGCGACGCTGGCGGGATTCGTTCGGTAGAGGCCAGACGGGCTTCCTCGCGACTCCACACGACTGACGCCGCCCGCGCCGGCGGTCGATACACAGCTGATCTCCCCGCGCGAGACGCAGCCCTCTAGGCCACACCCGGAACGACCACTTCCACCGCTGACGACTCGGTCGCCTCACCATCTCCCACGTAGTCCGCGGCCACCGTCTCGTCGCTCCCCCGCCCCACACCCAGCGCGTTGAGCACTGCGCTCAGCACCACGACCACCACCAGGTTCGCGATGAACGCGTAGAGAGCCGTGTATCCCAGGAGCTCCTGTCCGGCGATGTGGAGGGGATAGATGGCCGTGAAGTGCTGCGACGCCGCCATGGCGGTGCCGCCAACCATCCCCACCACCCAACCGGCCAGCAGCGCCCAGCGGTGGAACCACCGCGTGTACAGACCGACGATGATTGCCGGGAATGTCTGCAGAATCCAGACGCCGCCGAGGAGCTGGAGGTTGATCGCATCCTGCCGCGCGTTCTCGAGCAGGACGATGAACGCCAACGCCCCGAACTTGACCACCAGCGAGGCGAGCTTCGCCACCTGCGCCTCCTCGCGGGGCGTGGCGTTCGGCCTGAAGTATTCCCGGTAGATGTTGCGCGTGAAGAGGTTGGCGGTGGCTATGGACATGATCGCCGCGGGCACCAGCGCGCCGATCGCGATGGCGGCGAAGGCGATGCCGACGAACCACGACGGGAACATCATGTTGAAGAGTGCTGGAACCGCGTACTGCGCGCCGTACGTCGCATCCGGTTTGATCCCCGCCGCCACCGCCATGAAGCCGAGCAGGGCGATCATCCCGAGGAGGAAGCTGTATATGGGAAGGAAGGCGGCGTTGCGCTTGATCACCAATCGGCCGCTGCTGCTCAGCACTCCGGTTATTGAGTGTGGATACAGGAAGAGGGCGAACGCCGAGCCGAGCGCCAGGGTGGCGTACGATCCGTACTGTGCCGGCGAGAGGATGAGCTTCTCCTTCGGCACCGCCGCGAAGATCTCACCGTAGCCACCGAGCTTCGCGGGAATGATGCTCACGGCGGCGATCACGGTGATGAAGATCAGTGCGTCCTTCACCAGAGCAATCAGCGCCGGCGCCCGCAGACCGCTGGAATAGGTGTACGCGGCGAGAATGACGAACGCTATGATGAGCGGCAGGTCACCCACGAGCCCCTCACCCGTGATTCCCAGGGCGGCTATCACCACCTGGATGCCCACGAGCTGGAGCGCGATGTACGGCATGGTGGCGAGGATCCCGGCAACGGCGACAGCCAGCGCCAGCGTACTGCTCCCATAGCGGCCACGTACGAAGTCCGCCGGCGTCACGTAGCCGTGCTTCCGGGACACCGACCAGAGCCGGGGCATCGTGAGGTACACGAATGGGTAGACGATGATCGTGTACGGGATCGCGAAGAACCCTATTGCTCCAGCGCTGTACACCAGAGCCGGCACGGCGATGAAGGTGTAGGCGGTATAGAGGTCGCCACCGAGGAGGAACCAGGTGACCACCGTCCCGAAGCGTCCGCCGGCCAACCCCCACTCGTGGAGCTGGTCGAGGTCACCGCGGCGCCAGCGCGCGGCGATGAAGCCGAGCACGGTCACCAGACCGAAGAGCGCGACGGTTACCGCCAACGCCGCGACGTTCACCACCGCCGCGCACTCGCCTGGAAACTACAGTCGGGCAGGATCATCTCGATCTGGAGAGCGGTCGTACTCGATCATCGCCGCGGGCCGCTGCGCTGCCCGCGCTCTGAACGTTCAACGAGGTAGACGATGATCGTGAGCACGGTCCCGATCGCGATCCAGAGGAACTGGTACCAGTAGAAGAAAGGAATGCCCCAGAGCTCTGGAGTGAGCGAGGCATAGGAAGAGACCCACAGCGTCCCGATGAACGGGACGATGAGGAGTAGCGGCACGAAGCGCCGCCACCGCCTGCCGTGGGCCTCCCGGGTCACAGCTCCCGCACCTTCACTCCACGCTCCGCCAGCGCCTCGATGTACTTCCGCGCGGGCATGCACTCGTCCGGCGTGCAGACCCCCTTCTTCACTTCGCCGCGCGCCTGCATCTGGCCGGTGATCGAGAGGGAGTAGCCAGTGGTCCGCTCCATCGCACTTATTCCGTGCTCCGCATCGAAGTAGTCGATCAGCTCCCAACCGATCTTCTTCGGCTTCCCACTCTTCTTCCCTTCCACGATCACCCGGAGTGCCACGAGGTCGCGCCCGTTGGGCTTGGTGAGTCGCGGTCCCGCCGTAGCCACGAACACGTCGCGTGGAGCCACCTTCACACCCTTCACGTCAACCGGCTCGAGTCCGAGAAGACCGAGCTCGCGGATGGCCTCCATGATGTGCGCATGACCGGGGTAGCGCAGGGTCTTGTACTCCATCGTAGAGATCTTCCCCTCGTAGCGCGACGCCATCGTGGAGAGACCGCCAGCCGTGTGAAAGGCCTCGAGCGTGCCCACTGGCTCCTCGAACTGCACGGACTCGAGCTCGGAGAGAGCCTTCACCTGCGCCGGCTTCCCATCACGCAGCACCCACGATAGCGTGGTGTAGTAATCGAGCACCCCTTCGAGCGAGTAGACGATCTGGTAGTTGAGCGGCGGCTCGGGGTGCTGCGGCAGCCCGCCAACGTAGATCCTGAGCGATTCCACCTCATCGAGCTGCTCGATCCCGTACTCGCCGAGGATGTTCACCATGCCGGGCGCTAGCCCGCAATCGGGCATGATGCTCACGTTCTTCTCGAGCGCCTTCGCGTTGAGCTTCCGCTGCTGGAAAACGATCTCGGTGTTGCCCCCGAGGTCGCAGAAGTTGGTCCCCGCCTCCACGGCGAGCTTCGCCATGTCGCCGTTGAAGTAATAGGGGATCGCGCTCATCACGGCGTCGCTCTGACGCATCAGTGCAAGTGTCGCATCGCGGTTTCGCACGTCCAGAGGAGTTGGGATCAGCCGCTTTCCGGAGAGTGGCGCCAGGAAAGCCGGCAAGTGATCGATGTTCAGGTCGGCAAGGCGCACCTCAGTGACGTCGGGGTTCCTCAAGAGGTCGTACGCACAGGCCGATCCCTGCAACCCAGCTCCCAGAACGAGCATCCGCATATATGATTTCTCCGTGGCGCACCTGTCAGTCCCCCTCGCCGAGCTCCGCGCCACTGCGCGCGGCGGCACTTCGGCTTCCGGTATCGACGGGTGCATGTAGGCCGGAAACCATCGGGGAATCTCGGAAGTTAACTTCCGGCGCAATACCATCTATAACTATGGAGCCTCGTACCTCGCCCTAGCTGCCCCAATCACCGCAGCGTCAAGGCGGCGCGATACCAGCTATGGAGCCTGGTACCGAGACGTGAAGCCTCGTACGGTCTCACGAGGATCACCCGCCCGCCGGCACTATTATCTCGCCACGAGACGGGTTGAGCGTCCACTCGTGGTGCCGCAGTACCTGCTGGACGTCCGGGTGGCCAACGGGAAAGATTGTCTGGGTTTTCACCACGAAGAGTCCTGTCTGGTTGGCCAACGTGGGGATGCGGAACCCGGGCGTGTCGTCGGCCATGCGACCGCTCTTCCTGAGCAGCAGATACCCCACGGTCGGATGGAAGGTGGGAGCCAGGGTGCCGAGCAGGTCGAGGCCGAGCACGGCCACAGCGGCTGATGGCTGAGGCGCGAAGCTGACTGACACGTTGGTGAGCGTGACATCGCCAATGCGCACCTCGCGCGCCACACCGGCCACGAGACGCGGATCGCGCTCGCCACGCGATGCAAAGCGCACCAGATCCGCATGCCGCACCCACGACGTATCGAGCACCAACCCCTGTACGCGGGCGTCGATCACCGCCAGAACGCTGTCAGCCCCGACGCCGATGGTCACTTCACCCAGCAGATGGCTGTCGCTCACCGCGTAGGGAACCGCGGCGGAATCGGGTCCGGTGGCCGCCGGTGGATGATCTCGCAGCCACTCGGCGCGCCGGCGCTCGGCGTACGTGAGTGGGGAGCCCGGTAGCGCGGCAAGCGCCCGGTAGTCGCCGAGCCTCTCGTAGACCGGGGCAAGCGAGAGCGCCACAGTCGCGGGCTCACCTCCGAAGTAGCGGGCCTCTTCCATGAGCACCGCGCCCACCTTCAACGCGCCACGCGCGGCCAGGTACTCGCCCAGCGCCAGGCGCGCGGCCGGATTCCGCGGGTCGCGCCCCACGAGGTAGTAGTAGATCGACTCGGCCGCGAACACCCGGCCGGCTATCAGCAGCGTATCGGCGCGCGCCAGGAGCGCCTGAGCGGCGGCCCCCCTGGGGAGCGCGAGCGCCAGGCAGAACGCCAGTAGCGAGAAGGCCGCTTTCGCGGCACGCGTCCCGGCCATCACCCGATCCCGTCTCCTAGTTCCGGTCGCCGACATAGACGCCCAGTAGCGCGCTCTCACCGCTCGGCATGGCATTGTCGCGACTCCGCAGTGCCTCCGACTGCGCATGCTCCACCTCTCGCGCCACCTCGTCCTCCACCTGCGCCAGCGTCTCGCGCGCTATTCCGGAATCCACCAGATACTCCTCGTAGAGAGCGATGGGGTCGCGTCGCCCCCACTCCGCGAACTGCTCGGCTGGGATGGTGCGTCTGGCCTCGGCTTCGTCGTGCGTGGCGTGCCCCCCCATGCGGAAGGTCTCGGCCACCAGCAGCGCCGGTCCGTCGCCCACGCGGCACCGCTCCACTGCCAGTGCGGCGAGCGCATACGCATCCAGCACGTTGTTGCCATCGAATACCCCTCCCCACATCCCGTATGCCGTTGGCCAGTCGGCGAAGTTGCCCCGACCGGCCGCCAGGTGGTGCTGTGCGAGCAGCGTTCCGAGTGCTACCTGATTGTTCTGGATGATGAAGATCGCCGGCACGCGCTGCACCGCCGCGAAGTTCAACCCCTCGTGCGCCGTACCCGCCTTCGTGCTCCCGTCGCCAATCCAGGTCATCACCACGGAGTCGCTGCCGCGGAGGCGCATCGAGAGAGCGATGCCCGCCGCAACCGGCACCACATCACCCACATGGCTGATCGGCGCCAGGATGCCCAGTGCGAGGTTGCCGTAGTGCCCATCGCGGCCGCCCGACGGTCCGTCGCTCGTCCCCATGTAGGCCCGCAGCATATCGGCCACAGGCATGCCGAACTCGTGACACGCTCCGCCGTTGCGGATCATCGGGGCCACGGCGTCGCGCGTCTCGCCGCTGCGTCTCAGTGCGTGTACCGGACCGATGGTCGTCGCCTCCTCTCCCGTGCCGAGCCACGCCTTGGAGATCACCCCCTGGCGCACCATCCGCTTGAGCGCGATGTCGGTGAGCCTGTTGCGAGCCATGCCGCGGTAGATGTCGAGCAGCGCATCGTTATCGAGCCGGCCGATCATGCGCGCGCGATCCCGGTCGCGTTCCAGGGTTGCGCGATACTCGCGCACCGCCGCATCGTCGCGCTCCCAGACGTTGTACTCGGGCGGCTCGAACGCGGCGAATCTTCTCATGTCAGGAAGAACACACTCTGTTGCGCCCCTGCGCCTTGGCGCGGTACAGCGCCTCGTCCGCCATGGCTATCAGCTCATCTGGCGTGTTGACGCGCGACGACGGGACGGTGGCCACTCCGATGCTGACGGTCACGCGGAGCCACCCGTACTCACCGCCGGCCATCGGAGGAGTATTGCACACACGCTCGCGGATGCGCTCGGCCAGTGCCACCGCGCCCTCCTCTGCGGTCTCCGGGAGGACGACGACAAACTCCTCACCGCCGAATCGCGCGACGATGTCCACCGCGCGCGCCTCCCGCTGCAGGATGGCCGCCACGCCGCGCAGGACCTCGTCGCCCACCACGTGGCCGTACGAGTCATTGACCGCCTTGAAGTGGTCGAGGTCGACCATGAGGACGGAGAGATGCAGCGCGTAGCGCCGAGCACGTTCCAGCTCGGCCGTGAGGCGATCCACGAGCGCGCGCCGGTTGTGCGTCTGGGTGAGCGGGTCGGTGAGCGCGAGCACCTCCAGGCGTGCCTTGTCGGCGCGTGTCGCCTCGATCGCCTGCGCGCGCCGGATGGCCGCGACGGCCGCGCGGATCACCATCTCGGCGAACTCCACGTCGGAGGGCGCCAGCGCTGGTTCGCCGAGCAGCGTGCGAAGGAAGATCACCCCCGACTGCTCCCCATCCAGTTGAAACGGAAGGGCGGCAACCGAGCGATATGGCACGAGCGTACCAGCCACGGCCCAATCGAGTCGCACATCGTTGTAGAGTGGGCTCGAGTCCACGTCCTCCACGACCACGGCTTTGCCCGTCTCCAGCGCGGCGTGGATCTCCGGGTAGCGATCGAGGCGGATCTCCATCCGCTTGAGGCCAGGCGCTTCGTACGCGGCGGCCACAATCCCCACCTCGTCGCCCGAGCGCGCCAGGATCAGCGAGCAGTGCGAGATATCCAGGGCGCGCGCCACGCGGCGCACGAGCACGTTGTAGAGCTCCTCGGACGAGAAGTCTCCAGTCACTTCGTGGAGGATGTCCACGATCTTGCGTCCGCTCTCGGCCTCGGCGCGCGCACTCTCCAGTTCTGCCTTGGTGGTGTGTAGCGCCGAGCGAGCGCGGAGAATCTCCTGGCGAGCACGGAGCTGCGCATTGATCCGCGCCAGCACCTCACGCACGTGGAATGGCTTGCCGATGAAATCAGCCGCGCCCGTGTTCAGGAGGTTGGACGCCGCATCATCGGGCGGGAGAGCGGAAACCACGAGCACCGGCATGTCCCGCCACCGCTTGTTGGCGCTGATATCCCGGAGCAGGTCGTAACCTTCGCCCCCGTGCATCAGAACGTCGAACATGAGCAGATCGGGTTCGTGAGCATCCAGCGCCTCGAGCACGCGCCCCGGAGCCGGGGCTACAGCGACATCGTAGCCCTGCTCCTTGAGCAGCCAGGACATGGTGTTCGCCACGACCTCGTCCTCGTCGGCGATCAGGATCCTGGCCCTATCCATCCGCGAGCAGCTTGCTGAGGTCAGGCCACTCGATATTGCCTCCACTGAGCAGCGCCACCGTCTTGCCCATGGCAGCGGAGGGGATGAGTCCCTCGCGCAGCGCCGCCACCGTAATCGCTCCGCTCGGCTCAGCGACGATCTTCATTCGATCGAGCAGATAGCGAACCGCGTCTCGCAGAGCGCCGTCGTCCACAACCACGACATCGTCTATGTACTGTTGGTGGTGGGCAAAAGGTAGCGCACCGATCTCCACGGCGAGCAGCCCGTCGGCGATGCCGCTGGTGTGATCCAGCCTGACAGGCGCACCGGCAGCACGCGCGCGAGTGAGCTTGGGCGCTAGCGCGGGTTCCACCCCGATGATCCGCGCGGTGGGCACCAATTGCTTGACAGCGGTAGCCACACCAGCACTCAGTCCGCCCCCACCCACTGGAACGAGCACCGTGCCCACGTCGGGCATGTCTTCCACGATCTCGAGACCAGCGGTCCCCTGCCCAGCAATGATGGTCGGGTCGTCGTACGGTGGAACGAGCGTCAGCCCCTCAGCCAGGGCAATCTCCTGGGCACGCTCCATCCGATCGGCCGTGGTGGTGCCCGCGAGCTCCACGCGTGCTCCGAGTCGCTCGGCGCCAGCGCGCTTGGCAGACGTCACGGTCGTGGGCATGACCACCACGGAGGGAGCGCCGAGCAGCCGCGCCGCCAGCGCTACCGCCTGGGCGTGGTTCCCCGATGACGGAGCGATGACGCCCCGCTCGAGTGCCTCTCGCCCGAGGTGGGAAAGGTAGGTGTAGGCCCCCCGAAACTTGAACGCCCCGCCGCGCTGGAGCATCTCTGGCTTGAGCCAGACGCCCGGTGAGCCGGCGGGTGCGAGATCGGATGGAGGAACGGGCAATAATGGCGT
>DATCXG010000019.1:0-2063 GCA_036565945.1 Gemmatimonadaceae bacterium | reverse complement strand
ATCAATGAGAGTGCTCCCTCCGCGGCCGCGCCGTATACCAGGTGGCCGGCCAGTTCGCGCGCGTGGCTCTGCCACGGGATTTCACGCGGCCCGGGGGTGAGCCAGAGCGCGTAGACGAGCCCTTCGTCTATCAGCAGGAAGAACGCGGTGCCGAAGAGCACGCCTCGGCCTGCCGCGGCGGAGGGTACCCGGTCACGCTGAAGGGCATAGGCCGCTCCGGCTACGATGCCGTCGAGCAGCATGCCGAGTGTGTCGTCACTCCTGTTCATCGTCTCCCTCATCCCTGGCGTCGACCAGCGAGTCGCACGAACAGAGCCATGGCCCTTGTGCGCCCACGAGCGGGGCGCACATATTTAGCCGCGCCTAAATATTGAAATAGCCCGCCCCAATAATTCAAAATCACGTAACCTGATGTCAGCCAAGCGCCTCCATGACAGCGAACCGGAGCCGACGCGTCGTGTTGCGCCATCGCCAACGCACGAGCCCGGCTGGCGCCGTCCGCGCCTCACACCCAGTCTCGCTGAATCGTACCGCACGGTACCCGTTTCGGGAGCGGGCTGGTGGCGCAAGGCGCTCGCCTTCGCGGGTCCGGGATACATGGTGGCCGTCGGCTACATGGACCCCGGCAACTGGGCAACGGATCTCGCCGGCGGCTCGGCCTTCGGCTACCGCCTGCTCAGCGTCATACTCCTCGCGAACCTCATGGCGGTGCTCCTGCAGGGACTCGCATCCAAGCTCGGCATCGTCACCGGACGCGACCTGGCGCAGGCCTGCCGCGATCACTATTCGAAGCCCGTTGCGTTCTTCCTCTGGATCATCTGCGAGCTCGCCATCGCCGCGTGCGACCTCGCCGAAGTGATCGGATCGGCGATCGCGCTCAACCTGCTCTTCCACATCCCTGTCGCCGTGGGCGTGATGATCACCACGCTCGACGTGCTCATCGTTCTATATCTGCAGAACAAGGGATTCCGGCTCCTCGAGGCGCTGGTGATCACGCTGATCGCGACGGTAGGGCTCTGCTTTCTCTTCGAGCTCGTGGTCTCGCGCCCCGACTGGGCAGGGGTCGCCGCCGGCTTCATCCCATCCATGGAGATCGTCGAGAATCCCGGGATGTTGTACATTGCACTCGGTATCCTCGGGGCGACCGTGATGCCGCACAATCTCTACCTGCATTCATCGATCGTTCAGACGCGGCGCTACGCCGAGGACGCCGAGGGGAAGAGAGAGGCGGTGCGCTTCGCGTTCCTCGACTCCACGGTGGCGTTGAGCTTCGCGCTCTTCATCAACGCTGCGATACTCATAGTGGCGGCCGCCACCTTCCATAGCGCGGGGTTGAACGAGGTGGCCGAGATCCAGGACGCACACCGGCTGCTCACGCCGCTGCTGGGCGTGACGGGGGCGAGCGCGGTATTTGCTCTGGCACTTCTCGCCTCGGGGCAGAACTCCACGCTCACGGGGACGCTCGCGGGCCAGATCGTGATGGAAGGCTTCCTGAACCTGCGGATACGCCCCTGGGTCCGCAGATTGATCACTCGCCTCGTGGCCGTGGTGCCGGCCGCGATCGTAGCGATCCTCTATGGTGAGAGCGGAACGGCGAAGCTGCTGGTCTTGAGCCAGGTGATCCTGAGCATGCAGCTTTCCTTCGCCGTCTTTCCGCTCGTCCGTTTCACCTCGGACCGCGCCAAGATGGGAGAGTTCGTCAATCCGCGCTGGCTGGCGGTGCTCGCATATCTCATCGCCTTTCTGATCGCCGGCCTCAACGTATGGCTCCTGCTCGGCTTCGTCACCTGATGAAGAGCTGACGTGTACAAGCGCATCCTGGTGCCGCTCGAGCACTCCCCTTACGACTCCGCGATCCTGGAGCACGTGACGCGGCTCTCGCGCGTGTGCCACGCGTCGCTGATCCTCATCCACGTGGCAGATGGCTGGGCCGCACGATACTTCGACGACCTGCACCTGCGCGAGAGCGAGGAGATGCGAGTGGATCGCGAGTACCTGGATCGCGTGTCGGCCGAGCTCGAGGCGAATGGGCTGGAAGTGGATGCTATCCTCGCCACCGGCGA
>DATCXG010000011.1:0-3126 GCA_036565945.1 Gemmatimonadaceae bacterium | reverse complement strand
ATTCCCCACCGGATGGTGCCGCCGATATCCGCGTGGCGCTCGTAGCCGTAGCCGGACTGGTCGGGTGCGCCGTCGAGTCTCGTGGTGAATTCCGGCGTGAAGTCCATCACCAGTCCGCGGCGCAGCTTCGTGAGCCCAACGAGCCTGCCCGATTGGACGAGGAAGCTGGCATTAGCGCGAACCGCGGGCGTCCAGGTATCCTCGTAGCCAGAGTGTTGAACCGTACGGATTATCTGGATCCCCCAGTTCTGCACGTCGGCGCTCTGGTAGCGTAGACTCTTGAAGGGAATGCGTATCTCCACTTCGAAGCCATCCGTCAGGACCCTTCCGCGCGATTGAAATACGTAGTCCGGATTCAGATCCGTCGAGCCAGCACCACCGCCGCCGGCGTCGCCGGCATTCCTGCCGCCGGCTCCGTTGCCGAATCCATCAGTCCACACGCCGTCCTCCTGTACCCCCAGCGGGTTCACCGAGAAGACCATCGCGCGGCGCTGGTCGTCGTATGTATCGAGGAGGATCTTTATCCGGTCGTCGGCGTCGATGTTGTCGCGATCTGCGAGGGTGGCTCGTACGGCACCGTCGTGCTTCTCGCGAGCTCGGATGCCGAAGTAGATCGCATCGCTCGCGTACCAGACCATTACATCGGTATTGTCTTCGGCGGGGCGCCCGTCAGAAGGCTGGTACTGCGAGAACCCGTTGAGCACTGCTGCGCGCCGCCACACCGGTTCATCCAGGCGGCCATCGATCTCGATCGTCGTATCCACGCGGGGGACAGCCACATCCAGTTGCCGCTCGCGCCCGTCGTAAACGTGTTGGGTGTCGGCTGGTGACCCGGCGAGCGCCGTGGCCATCAGCAGAGTATGTAGTACCATCAATGCGATTGTCGGTCAGCTGTGAGCAGCGCTATTCGATCAGCGCTCGTCGGCCGAGGGGCCGTACATGCCCGGCACGGGCACGTCGTTGAGACGGAGGTACACGGTGAGCTGCCCGCGGTGATGCAGCATGTGATTCATCACGAAGCTTCGGTAGGCAGCAATACTGGGCATCGTGTAGATCACCCGTTCACCGGACTTCAGGGTCCACGGCGCGGCCAGTTGTTCGTCACTGGCTCCAGCTAGCGCCTCGCGCGCCCGGATCACGTTCTGGTCGAAGGTAGAGAGGAGCGCTTCGGTCGATTCCGCGATGGTCGGCCTGGGCGGGGCGCCGGCTCGTGGCGCCAGATCCAGCTCCCTGCTCCCTACCACGTTGGGGATCCAACCAGCCAGCTGGGTGATGTGCGTTGCCAGCCGACCCAGTAGCATCGACTTCTCGTGCGGCTTCCAGGAGAAGCGCTCCGTTGGAATCCGCTCGAGCGCCCTGCGCGTGGAAGCCATCTCGTGATCGAATTCCGGGAGCAGCGCTGCAGCGATGGGCATGAGTCCTCGTGGAATAATGGGTGCCAACAAGATATACGAAGTGCGTCGGGCGCACGTTGGATTAGCGGGGGCCATATTTCACCGCAATTGGGCGCGTCGAACCCCCTGGCGCGGGCTGGCGTCGAGGGGCGGGATGGGTGAGGTTTTGTGCAGAGCTACTGTACTCGGGCGGAGCACCGATGCGGTGCCCCGCAGATCACCGCCCACACCCATTCCACACGGCTCGTGACCTACTCTCATCGTTACCGCGCGAGGCTCGCGGCCTTCGTCGGAGCCGCGTGTTTCTTCACCGCCTTCGCGTCCAGCGCCCAGACGTCCGCCGCCCCCGCGAGCCTCCCAGCCGACAGCGCCGATTGCTGCTTCGCCGAAGGGCTGCGTATCGCCCAGGAGTATCGCGTGGGGGCGATCACCACGAGGCGCTTCACGCACGCCGCATTCTGGCGCGCGGTGGAACCGTGGCTGGCATCGAGCGCGTTCCGCACCCGGGATGTAGGCAAGTCACTACAGGGGCGCGCGATCCGAACGGTCACCTTCGGCGAGGGCGAGACCACCGTGCTGCTCTGGTCGCAGATGCACGGCGATGAATCGACTGCCACGATGGCCCTGGCCGACATCTTCCGCTACCTGGCCACTGCACCGGGGGACTCGCTGCGCGAGCGGCTGCGGCAGCGCCTCACGGTGACTTTCATCCCCATGCTCAATCCCGATGGCGCCCAGGTATTCCAGCGCCGGAACGCTGCCGGCGTGGACGTGAACCGCGACGCCAGGGAGTTGGCCACCCCTGAGGCGCGCGCTCTGAAGGCCGTAGGCGACGCCGTGAAGCCGGACTTCGGCTTCAACCTGCACGACCAGAACGCACGCACCCTGGCCGGTCCGCGTGGCAAGCAGGCTGCGATCGCACTGGAGGTGCCTGCATACTCCGCGGACGGGAGTTACAACACGGTGAGGGGGCACGCCCGGCTGGTAGCGGCGACGGTAGCGCGGATGCTCTCCACGGAGATCCCCGGGCGAGTGTCGAAGTACGACGAGACGTTCAATCCACGAGCCTTCGGCGACAACATGCAGAAGTGGGGAGTGAGTACGGTGCTGATAGAGAGCGGCGCGCTCCCCGGCGATCCGGAGAAGCAGCGGCTGCGCGCGCTGAACGTGGCCGCCATTCTGGGCGCCCTCGACGCTATCGCGACCGGAGCTTACGCCGGCGCCGATACCGCCTCCTACGAGATGCTGCCCTCCAATGAAGGCGGGGCTCACAACGTCCTGATACTCGGAGGAAGGCTGGCTCTGCCAGGTGAGGAGCCGCTGCGCATCGACCTCGCGATCGACTTCGACGATGCCGTGGCGCACAGAGGCCCACGGTTGCGTGACGCCGGCGATCTGCGTGAAGCCGTGTCGATCGACACGGTCGACGCTTCCGGGTTGTTCATACACCCCGTGGGTTCATCGCTGGGCCGGGGCGACGGCGGTGCCAGACTCCTTCTGGGTGCGCCGGCCCACTTCGAAATCCGACGCGGCGCCAGCCGTGCCAGCGAGCTGGTTCGGACTATCGGTGGTGCTGCTTCTTCGGAAACCGGACGTCGGAGACGACAATGATGCGATCCGTGAATGGGGCTGCGTTCCTCGCTGTTGGACACACACGCCTCACGTAGCCCGCCGTGTGATCACGACGGACTAGCGGTGGCCAGGCGGAGCGGCGGGCACAGGTTGGGTGCGG
>DATCXG010000623.1:0-4833 GCA_036565945.1 Gemmatimonadaceae bacterium | reverse complement strand
CCGCCGTATCAGACACGACCGGGGGGAACCCACCAGATCGACAGCCACGCTGCCTGCTGGCCTACATTTTCCGTGCGAGCGCACCCTCACAGTCTTGCTGCGTGAAGGGTGATATGCTCCTACGAATCACAACAATCACAGCGGTCCGCGCCACTCCGCGTGCGCTGCTGACCGCGGCGACCCTCCTGGTTGCCGGCGCCGCCTGCTCCGACGATGATCCCGTAGGCCCTGGCGGAGAGGTTGCTGCGGAGAACATCCAGGTGCAGGGCGGTACGGATGCCGGGCCACTGGCCATCGTAACATTCTCCGTGCGCAATGCAGACTCCGCACGAGCGCTGTACGTCGACTCGACCGGTGCTCAGCGAGCCACGGCGTTCGTGCCAGTCTCAGACGGGCAGGCGCGCGTCGTAGTGCCCGGGCTGGCACCAGCTACCAGCTACGATATCCAGGGCGAGGCGCGCAACGGCAGCGATTCCGCAGCCACGGAACCGGCGAGTGTCACCACCGAAGCGCTACCAGCCGACCTCCAGAACGTCTCGATCGAAACAACCACGGGCACCTTCTCGAGCGATTACATCCTCACCGAGGTCGTGACCGGCGGGAACACACTCTACGCGGTGGCATTCGACAGCACCGGCCAACTGGTATGGTACCGTCGTTTCGCGGACTACGCTCAGATCGGCGACCTGCAGCAGCAGCCCAATGGCCACTTCTCGATCTACCTCGGTGGATCCACCGGCTGGCAGCCCGTGCCGGGCCAATACGATGAGTTCACCGTCGACGGCACGGTCACGCACACGTGGACCGCGCCAGCGCCGTACTACACCGATGGACACGACCTGCGTCTCGTGGTGAACGACACCACGGTGGAGGCCGGGTATCTGTTCGGTTACGACCAGCATCCGCTCGACATGACGGCGCACGGCGGCGGTGCCGCTGAGCCTACAGCGGTGCACCAGATCTTCCGCCTCTCCCCGAGCGGCGATGCTACCCTGCTCTTCAACGCAATCGACCACTGGACACCAGACGACTGGGTCTCGCCACCGCTCACCAACGCCGGTGATATCGATCACCCGAACTCGCTGGACTTCGATAGCGACGGAAACATCGTCGTGTCGTGGCGCAACCTGGGAGCCATCACCAAACACGACGGCACCACAGGCGCTCTCCTCTGGCAATTCGGCGGCACCAAGAGCGACATCACACTGAGCGGCGACCCGCTAGGAGGATTCGGCGGCCAGCACTTCGCCCGCGCGCTCCCGGACGGCCACATCCTGCTCTTCGACAACGGCACGAACCACGACCCCAAGGAGTCGAGAGCTGCCGAGTACGCGATCGACGAGTCCAACAATACGGCCACGTTCGTGTGGGACTATCAGCGGCCGTCGATCCTGTACTCGGAGTTCATGGGCTCGACCAAACGCCTCGCCAACGGTAACACGTTGATCGGTTACAGCTTGACCGGCGTCATCACGGAGGTCGCCTCCACCGGCTCCGTTGTGGCCGAGGGTACGCTCACCGTGAACGGCAACCCCACGCTCTTCTATCGCGCCATCCCGATCGTGGCACTGGACCGGTACGAGAGACCTTGACTACGGGTTTCAGGGTTCAGGGGGCAGGGTTCAGGAACTGCGACTGAGGGATCAGGAAGCAGGGACCTTGAAAGACAGGGATCAGGAAGCAGGGATCAGGGATCAGAAAGGGCTCGTACAGGAGAGATCCCATCCCCGAGGCAGTTCCTGAACCCTGCCCCCTGAACCCTGAAACCCGTAGTTACCTGATCCCTGCTTCCTGATCCCTGGTAGTTCCTGAACCCTGAACCCTGCCCCCTGAACCCCGTAGCTCACATTCTCCGCACCTCATCCACGGCTTGCAGCACATGGTCGATGTCGCGGGAGAGGGCGCGGGCTTCGACGGTGGCGCTGTTCACCTCGCCGAGGGCAGCCTGGAGGCCGGAGGAGCGAAGCTTGAGCAGGTCGAGCTTCAGGTTCTGCATGGCAAAGCCTACGCTCTCGAGCTGTCCGTAGAGCCGCGCTCGCCGCTCGGTCAGCTCACCCAGCGAGGCGTACTGGCGCTCGAGAAGCGAGAGTCTGCGCGAGTGGTCGGCGGAGCTCTCGGGTTCCAGCTTCACCTGCGCGATTCGCTTCTCGAGCCGCTCGAGCCCCTCGGGAGAGACATCGGCATCGAGGTGGTGCAGCATCTGCGCGAGCGATGCGCCGCGTGCGGCGAGCGCGTCGACGGTGGGGAGCACGTCGGGGAGCATGTCACGGTCGGGCTTGGCCAGTGACCGCACGATTCCGAGGATCGTTTCACGATCGGTAGCAGCACGCTTGACGGCGGCACCGTGGGGACCCGCGAGGACGTCGGGTGGCGCGAGCCTGGCCGCGGCCTGATCGGCGGCCGACGGAGAGACCGGCTCGAGCGGGCGCGGCGAGTAGGATCCAGCTCCCACACCTCCCGGCACGCCCGCTGGTATCGTCTGAGGATCGCGATTGAAGATCCGCCGCCAGGTCACGCCCTCCGCCCAGAGAGTGCTCCACTGACGAGCCACCGCGGTCCCCATGCCCAGCGCGGCGAAGAGGAACCACGGGAAGTGCGGCGATGTGAGGAAATTGATACCAGCCAGCGTCACTACAGTCGCTCCCGTACTGGCCAGGTTACGCCGGAAGACAACTATGCGCTCCTCGATTGGACGCGCCGCGAAACTCTCCATGCTGTCGCGGCGGCGTCCGTGACGGCGCGCGCGCTCATCGCGTGTCGATGGCGGCTGTGGAGGTAGCCGTGTCGTGGGCGGCAGGGTAGGCGGGACATGCAGTGGAGGCAACGGCTGCTGCCACCGCCTCCCCACATTCTCTGCCGGCCGCGAGGGCGGCGAGCCGCGCGAGCTCGACCCGGGCGCGTGCACGGCCTCGTGGCGCCACGATGCAGTCTCGTCGTAGGCCAGGGCATCGCGCAACGCACCAGCGTCGGGCCAACGATCTTCCGGACGCTTGGCCATCGCGCGATCCACCGTAGCGGCCAGCGCGCGAGGCACATCTGGCCTGAGCTCCACCAGCGGGCGCGGCGTCTCGCTCACGTGCTTCATCATCATCGCGGGAGTGTTCGACGCCTTGAACGGGAGCTCGCCCGAGAGGAGCTGATATGCCACCACACCCAACGAGTAGATGTCGCTGCGGCCATCCACCTCGCGCTCGCCCAGCGCCTGCTCGGGCGACATGTACGCCGGCGTGCCCACCGCTATGCCCGTGGCGGTGAGGTGTGAATCGGACTCCACCGCCCGCGCGATCCCGAAGTCGGTCACCATCGCACGGGAGCCATCCCGGTCGAGGATGACGTTGTCGGGCTTGATGTCGCGGTGGATCACGCCGTGCGCGTGCGCGTAGGACAGCGCGTCGGCCACATCGCGCAGCACGCGTCTAGCGTCCTCCACCCGCAGCGGCCCGCGCTGCAGACGAGAGCCGAGGCTCTCGCCGTCCACGAGCGCCATCACGAAGTACACCAGCCCATCGCGCTCATCCACCGAATAGATGGGAACTATGTTCGGGTGGCTGAGCTGAGCCGCGGTCTCGGCCTCACGCAGGAAGCGCGAGCGGACCTCGGCACGGAACGCCAGCTCCGGAGGAAGAACCTTGATCGCGACGTCGCGACGGAGGCGGAGATCTGTGGCGCGGTACACGATCGCCATCCCGCCGCGTCCGAGCTCCGTGCCCAGCTCATAGACGTCGCCGACCGCGGCGATCACGCGGTCGCGCATCGGGTCGCTCACACTCCGCCGCGCTCCCCGGCTCCACGCATCGCCACGGCCCCTACCCGGGACTCGGCCTCGCCGTGCACGACGGCGTCCACCTCATCGGCGAGCGAGCGGGCCCGCTCCGTGAGGAGCGTGATGTGCTGGCTCGCACCCGCTACTCCTCCCGCGCGCAGCCGGAGCAGATCTATGCGCATATTCTGGAGCGCCAGCGCGCAGCTCTCCAGCTTCGCAGCCGTCGCCTCGCGACGGCGCACCACGTCGGCCACGGTTCGTCGCTCGCGCTTGAGCAGTGCCAGCCGCCGCACCCGTTCCTCGCTTCTGGGCACATCCAGCGGATTGGCTTGCGCCTCGAGCGTAGCGATCTCCTGCTCGATTCGATCCGCGGCGCCGGGTTCCGGCGCGGCCTCACGCAGCGCGGCCGCGAGCCCCTGGGTCCGTCGGTACAGTCCCTCGGCCGCCGGGATCACCCCGTCCACCAGAGACTGGTCCGACCTCGGCAGCGCCGCCACGATCCGTAGAATCTCATCCCGGTCGCGCCCGGCGCGCCGCACCACATCCGCCTGGTCCCCATAGTCCGAGTCGAGCCCGGGCAGCATGGGCGCCTCCGGTGGGAGCGCCGACCCGGCACCGCCACGAAGCGCCTCGCGCTTCCTGGAGCGAGAGCGAACCTTGCCGCGTTTCTTCTTGTCGAACCTGTTGAAGAAGTCCTCCACATGCTCCCACCCTTCCTGAAGTACATCCGTGAAGGGCCGCTCGCGGGGCTCGCGAAAGACATCGTGCCAATCGTACCCTGCCGACCAGAGCTTGGAGTACTTCAGAGCCATGAAGATGCTCCAGATCACCGTGATCGTGATGAAATCCGTACTCGTCAGGATCGCCGCGATCACTATGACCACGTTCACGAAGAAGAATTTCGCGAACTGGGAACGGAACGTCTGTACTTCCGGCGCCGACCAGCGAGCTATCTCATCGGCTGTGGGAGTGGTGTACTGCCCGGCGCCGGGCTGGGTGTATCCCGCGGCGGCCGCCCCGCCCCCGCCCCCGGCGAGCGAATACCGCGTGGATGAGGGCGAGAGTGGCTG
>DATCXG010000596.1:0-3667 GCA_036565945.1 Gemmatimonadaceae bacterium | reverse complement strand
CGTCCACTGGATACACCCCGACAAGAAAGTCGCCCCCGGCCACAGCTCGAACATGGCCATCTTCGGCCAGAAGGACGACTGAACTACGGGCTTCAGGGTTCAGGGGGCAGGGTTCAGGGAACCGCTCTTGGCAGAGAGCTCTCACCCCCGAGGTAGTTCCTGATCCCTGGTCCCTGCTTCCTGATCCCTTGTAGTTCGTAGTTCCTGAACCCTGCCCCCCGAACCCTGAAGCCCGTAGTTCAGTCATCCTTCTGGCCGAAGATGGCCATGTTCGAGCTGTGGCCGGGGGCGACTTTCTTGTCGGGGTGTATCCAGTGGACGGCCTGGTTCACGGCGATGGCGGCCTCGCTGAAACCGGTCGCTATCAGTTTGAGCTTGCCAGGGTAGGTGACGATGTCGCCGGCAGCCCAGATTCCGGTACGGCCCGACTCCATCGTGCTCGTCGTCAGAATCTCGCCCTTCTCCAGATTGAGCCCCCACTCGGCCATGGGGCCGAGGTCGCTCACGAAGCCAAGCATCGGCAGAATCACGTCCACATCGATCTGCTGATGAGTCTTGGCCTTCACGTCGCGGACAGTCACGCCATGCAGGGCTTCGCCGTTGCCGTGCACCTCCACCAGCTCGTGGAAGGTGAGCATCCGGGCGCGCCCCGCTCCCGCTGCCGCGGATACCGCGGCAACCGTGGCGGCGTGGGCCCGGAAGCGATCGCTTCGGTGCATGAGGGTCAGCTCTGATGCGCGACCGAGGAGCTGCTGCGTCCAGTCGAACGCCGAGTCGCCGCCACCGATTATGAGCACTCGCTGTCCGCGAAAGCGCTCGGGATCAGTTACCCGATCGAAGATCCCCCGTCCATACCACGGCTCGGCGGTGGCCTGCGGGAGGCGACGCGGGGAGAAGGCGCCGATGCCCGCCGCGATGAGGATGGCGCGCGAAGGGAACCGATCGGTTTCCGTGACCAGTGTGAAGGCACCGCCGTCTTCCTCGAGAGAGACGACGCGCTGGTCCAGATGGATCGCGGGGCAGAACTGGTTTGCCTGCTCCGCCAACCCCTTCACCAGATCCTTGGCGAGGATCTTCGGAATCCCAGCGACGTCGAAGATGTACTTCTCGGGATAGAGCGCCGTCAGCTGCCCACCAACCTCGGGGAGCGCGTCGACGATGCGGGCGGTGACGCCACGCATACCGGCGTAGAAGGCGGCGAAGAGTCCGGTGGGCCCCCCGCCGATGATCGTTAAGTCCGTGATCTCGTGGGGCATGAGCTTCGGAAAATGGTAATCGAGGTGCGCGGTGTGCCGGCCTTCACGTGTCGCTCCTGAAATATGCACTCACCTGACCACATACTGGAATACGCTGGCGCCTTCCGCCTGGTTCGCAAGATAGCAGCGGGAGGGATGGCCACGGTATACGAGGCCGAGCAGCTAGGGCCAGAGGGGTTCGCCAAGCGCGTCGCCCTCAAGGTGATCCATCCCCGGTTCGCAAAGGAGAGCACGTGGATCCAGCTCTTCATAGACGAAGCCAAGCTCTCGGCCAACCTCGTGCACGGTAACATCGTCCAGATCTACCAGCTGGGCGAGATGGATGGACAGTACTACATCGCCATGGAGTACATACGCGGCCCCACACTGCGCATGGTGATCGAGCGGCACCGGGAGCTGAAGCGACTCATCCCCCCGCTGATCGCGGTGTATACCGCCAGCCGCGTGTGCCGGGCACTGGATTTCGCGCACAATTTCGTGGGCACCGATGGCACGCGGCTCGACATAGTGCACCGCGACGTATCGCCCAACAACATCATGGCCACCTGGGACGGGCACATCAAGCTGGCGGATTTCGGCATCGCGAAGGCCGCGACATCCATCGACCCGATGGCCAACTCGCCGATGCTCATGATGGGGAAGAAGCATTACATGAGTCCTGAGCAGCTCCTGGCACTCGATGTGGACGGTCAGAGCGATGTGTTCGCGTTGAGCGTGGTGCTCTACGAACTGCTATCGCTCGAGCCCCTGTTCTACGAGGACGCTACCGATCTCCTCATAGATGAAGTGACGTGGCGCCCGCTGCGGAGTATCCGGGAAGTACTCCCATCGGTACCGAGGCAGATAGAGGAGGTTCTCACTGCGGGACTCGAACGCGACCCGGCAAACCGACCCTCCGCTGCAGTGATGGGTAAGACGCTCGACCGCTGGTGCGAAGCACAGGATGTGGTAGCCAGCCCGGACCGTCTCCAGGAGCATCTGGCGTCAGTCTTCCCAACATCGTTTCAATCAGCCACCGCCAGCGGGGAGGCCACCAAATTCTCCGCATTCAAGCATGGGCTCAAGCGTAGACGCGACACAATACAACCCTTCTGGCAACGTCTGTTCGCCAGGGGCTGATCGAACGCATCGGCCGCGAGAATCAGGATCAAATAACTACGGGGTTCAGGGTTCAGGGGGCAGGGTTCAGGAACTACGAACTACAAGGGATCAGGAAGCAGGGTTCAGGGTTCAGGAACTACCTCGGGGGTAGAGATCTCTCCCCGAGGAGCCATTTCTGCTCCCTGATCCCTGCTTCCTGATCCCTCTCTAGTTCCCCTGCCCCCTGAACCCTGAACCCTGCCCCCCGTAGTTAAATTCTCGACATGAAGATCTATACCAAGACAGGCGACAAGGGTGACACGGGGCTCTTCGGGGGTGGGCGAGTGTCCAAGAGCCATCCGCGCGTGGAGGCGTACGGCGCGGTGGACGAGCTGAACTCCGTACTGGGCATGGCGCGGTCAATCGAGATGATGCCGCGCATCGATGAAGTATTGGCGCCCGTCCAGCGCGACCTCTTCAGCCTGGGCGCGCTGCTCGCCACGCCCGATCACGACAAGGTACGTCAGCAGCTCGAGAAGGCCCGGATCGATGATTCGCGCATCGCGGAGCTCGAGCGCGCCATCGACGAGGGCGAGGCCGAGTTGGAGCCGCTCAAGGCGTTCATCCTACCAGGTGGAACGCCGAAATCCGCGGCATTGCACATGGCGCGCACAGTGTGCAGGCGCGCGGAACGGAGGGTCATCCTGCTCGCGAGCGACGTGGAGATTCCACCAGTGGTCGTGATCTATCTCAATCGTCTCTCCGATCTCCTGTTCGTGCTCGCTCGAGTAGCCAACCGGAGGGCCGGAGCTCCCGAGGTGACGTGGTAAGTCCGACCTCGCACTCCTGCTACCTGTAGGCCACCGTAGCCACTCGCGCGATGACTTCTCAGAAGATCTCGCTCCCCAGCTACAGCGTCACCGTGGAGCGCGGCGCACTCGATCGAGTCGGGAGCATAGTCAGGGGTACGGCACCCGCGTACCGCTACGCGATCATCACCGACAGCGAAGTGGAGCCGCTCTATGCCGCGCGCGTGGCGGCATCGTTCGGAGATGACAAGGTAGATCTATTCACGGTGGCCACGGGCGAACAGCACAAGACCAGAGAGAGCTGGTCGCGCCTGACCGACGAGCTGCTGGCGGGCGGCTTCGGCCGCGATACCACGATCATTGCGCTCGGTGGCGGAGTGATAGGCGACCTCGCCGGCTTCGTGGCCGCCACATTCATGCGCGGCATCCCCGTCGTGCAAGTACCCACCACCCTGCTCGCAATGATCGACGCCTCGGTGGGTGGAAAGACAGGCGTCGACACCCCCGCGGGGAAGAACCTGG
>DATCXG010000584.1:0-3106 GCA_036565945.1 Gemmatimonadaceae bacterium | reverse complement strand
GGAGGGCGGCGACGTGCGAGTCGAAGGGCTCAGCGCGTGGACGGATGCCGCGCTCCTGAATGAGGCCGGCATCCCGGCGATCTGTTATGGACCGGGGGACATCGCGCTCGCACACGCCGCGGAGGAGTGGGTGAGCGTGCGAGAGATCGAATGCGCGACGAACGTTCTGACACGAATGGCGCAGCAGTGGTGCGCCGAAGGTAGCGTGTGAAGCAGCTGACGCATAGCGAATACGATGCACTCGAGCGAGCGGTGATCGATGGGACCAGACTCGCCATCTACCGCCGCGGTACAGAGTACGTGGTGATCCCCCAAGCGCTTCGCCTGCGGGATGGACGCGAGCTCATCGAGTCCACGCACCCCACGACCGGGGAAGCGATCTCGTTCTACCTGGATGAGATCGACAGCATGCACGTGATCCGGTGAGCGCCCATGGCTGAGGCGTCGTTGCCGATCGTGGCCGTCTATGCTGATGAATCGTGCCTCGGGAACGGCCGCGATGGCGACAACCCGGGAGGCGCGGGCGGTGTCATCGAGGTGGCGCATCCGCGCACCGGGGCGATCGTCCGTCGCGATTTCTGGATCTCGGAGCCGGGCACGACCAACAACCGGATGGCGCTCCGATCGGCGATCGAAGCGCTCCGGCTCCTGTCGGCCAAGGGGCAGCGGTTCTCCGTCGTGTTCACGAGCGATTCGCGCTATCTCGTGGACGGCATGACGGCGTGGGTGCACGACTGGAAGCGCCGAGGATGGAAGCGGAAGAGCGGACCCATCGAGAACCTCGAGCTATGGAAGGCGCTGGTGGAGACGGCCGGGGCGCATCGCGTGCAGTGGCGATGGGTCCGCGGCCACGCGGGCCATCCGCAGAACGAATATGCGAACATGCTCGCGACCCGCGCCGCGGCCCAACAGAGCGCGTCCGACGGCGCCGTGGCGTCCACATTCGACGAGTGGCTGCGCGCCGAACGCGCCAAGGGCCGGCTCGGCGTGGAGCCCGATCCCTTCCCCACCAGTGGTCGCGCCTGATGCGATGGCGCCCCTTCGCGTGCAGCGAGGCGACGCTGCATTGACTGGCGGTGGCCCCCTTGTCGCACCGCTTCCTCGGAACGAGCGCGTCCACATGGCTCGTGCGTTACCTGAAGGCTCCACGGTCCGTCTCACGTAGGCAGTCCATTCCTACTTGAGGTGTACCATGAAGAAGGCTCTCGTCCTCCTCGCGGTCGGTGTGATGCTTGGTTACTGGCTCGGATTTCAGGATGCCCAGACCAACAGCGACAACATCGTGGTCCGGATCGTCAACGGGACCGGCGGGGCGAACCGTGCCAACTTCCGCGGCACGAACGTCGACAAGCAGCTCGACAGTCTCTCCCGGTAGCGCGCCGCAGACTGGACAGAACGGCGGCGCGGAGCGAGGTTCTGCCGACGGCGCGTCCGTACCCGGCCTGTCCCTTCCGAAGAGCGAAGGCCTCCGTCCCGCCGCTCGATGGGATCAATGGGGTCAACCTCGATTGATCCCAGCCGGGATCGATCGAGGCTGACCCCATTGATCCCCAGACCTGGCTCACCCGCATGGATCGTCCCGTCACCCTCAGCATTCTCGTCCCGTGCTACAACGAGGCGGCCACCATTGGCCGTACGCTCGACGCACTCTGGATGCTGGGTGAGCAGCTTGCGCCTTCGCTGGTGCTGCAGATCATCGCCGTCGATGATGCGTCCTCCGATGCGACCTTCGAGCAACTCACGCGTCTCGCGCGGGCGAGCGATGGCGCGCTCATTGTCGCGCGCCACGAGGTGAATCGCGGCAAAGGCGCCGCGCTCCAGACGGCGCGCGACTATGCGACCGGAGACATCGTCGTCATTCAGGATGCCGACCTCGAGTACGACCCCGCTGACATCCCACAGCTCATCGCGCCGATTCTCGAGGGCAAGGCCGATGCCGTGATCGGCTCGCGCTTCCTCGGGAGCAGTGCGCACCGCGTGCTGTACTTCTGGCATCGGGTGGCGAACGGGATGCTCACCCTCCTCTCCAACATGCTCACCGATCTGAATGTGACGGACATGGAGAGCGGCTACAAGGCGTTCACCATGCAGGCGTTCCGGATCATGCGGCTGACGCGCCAGCGCTTCGGTATCGAACCCGAGATCGTCGCCCGGCTGTCGCAGATGGGGGCGCGCATCTACGAAGTGCCGATCAGCTATCACGGCCGCACGTACGAGGAAGGGAAGAAGATCACGTGGCGTGATGGCGTGGCCGCGCTCTTCCACATGCTGGGCGCGCGGCTCTCCGCGCACCATCAGTCACGACTCCCCGCCCGCGTACGCGCGCAGCCCGTGCTGATGACGGAGTATGACCGGAGAGGCTCGTCGCGGATGGGACGGGAAGAGGCGGGGAGGGTGGTCAGTGAGTCAGTGGGTCAGTGAGTCAGTGAGTCAGAAGAAGCTCGGAAGGCGAGAGAGGAGAAAGTAGGGAGTAGAAAGTAGAAAAAAGTAGAAAGTAGAAAGTAGAGAGAAAAATCACCCGTCCGATGGGCACCTGCCGCCTGGAACTAGCCGCCGCTCTACTTTCTACTCTCTACTGTCTACTCTCTGGTTCTGCCGTTCCTGACTCACTGACCCACTGAACAACTGACTCACTTCTCCCCCCCGCCCCTTGCGCTCGGGGGTAGCTGTCGCGCACCTAATAGGGCAATGTTCACCACATGCCGTAATTCCGGCGACGCGCCGGCGTGCGCACTACCTCATGATCAGTTGGACGAGCCATGGACGATCTCGACCGTATGTTTCGCCGTCTCGTGCAGAACATCCGCAACGGGCATTCGGAGTACCTCTCGCGCCCGTTCGAGGTGGCGGAGCTGTACCAGCACCTGATTCCCTACCGACTCAATCGGCGTGAGCTCGGGATCGAGACCAACCAGGACTACGAATCGGCGCTCTGCCAACTTCTGGCCGGCGAGCGTGGGTATCTGACGGGCGATCAGGACATGCAGGACACGATCCGGCGCGAGCTCGCGGGCCCCAACCCGAACACGGCGATCTTTCGCGAGTTCGCGGCCTCGCGTGTCGCGCTGGCCGCGGCGGCGGTGCAGCACGCCAACGAGATGCCGCC
>DATCXG010000559.1:0-4099 GCA_036565945.1 Gemmatimonadaceae bacterium | reverse complement strand
TCGTCGTGCGACGCGACCGTGTACGCCAGCCAGCGTCCCGGCTCATCGAAGTCGTATGCCGTCACATCCGAGATGCGGATCTCCTCACGGGTATCGAGGTCCCGGAGCACCAGGGTGGATCCGTACTCCTTCTTCGCGTGTTTTCCGGTGGAATCCGAGCTCACCGGACGAGCCGCACCGCCAGGTGCCGCCGCGGCACTCGGTGTAGTGGAATCGGGTGCCGCGGAGTCCGCGGCGGCGGAGTCGCGCGACGCGAGCAGGTAGGCGAGCCAGCGTGAGGACCCGCTCGGCATCCTGAACGACTTCACGCGCGGGACCTCCGTGACCTGGCCGTCGGCCGTGCTCAGAATTCCGAGCGACGATCTGGGGCGATCGGCAACCTTCTTCTTCCGGCCCTCGTGGCGCGCCTGCTCGAACTCCGCGCGACCCGGCTCGATCGTGAAGACGAGAAGTTTGCCATCGGGCGTGAAGCGCGGAGCGGGGAAGTTGGCGGCGTCGTCGCGTGAAGCACCAGGCTTCATCTGCGGTCGGCCGATGTAGCCGCGGGTATGGCGAAATTCGCGATTGGAGTGAAGCTCGCGGAGCACTACTTCGCCATCCCCGACCTGAGGGACCAGTGAGTAGGCGGCCCAGCGTCCATCGGCGGAGAGCGTTACCTGACGGATCGAGCGCCAGGAGTCGAACGCGGCCTGGGTGAGCGGCCGCTTGGCGTCAGATTGCGATGGGCCAGGCTGCGCGGCGCTCCGCGCTTGGCTGGTCTCACGCTCGACGGTCGCCTGCTGGGCGCTGAGTGTCGCTCCGGCTGGTACGGCAGCGGCGAGAGCCAGGAGCGTACGTGCGAGCGTGTGGCGGCGGCGTCGGACGAGCGGCACGGTAGCCGGGCTAGGCGTGGGTCGAAGCATGGTGGAGGGACCTGGGGCGTGGGGGGCGTGGGTCGGAGCCGTTCGTCGTCCGCAACGGCAGCGGGTCGGACGGGCGCCCTGGAGTTCATGCGCGCTGGCGCGTGGGAGGGCGAGCGGAAGGAGCGAGTGAAGATGGGCTTCTTCGAGCGCGGCACGCAAGCCACCATCAGAGAATGCTACGTACCAGGAGGATTCCGTGTTGGCGACGCAGACCGAGCGCGGAAGGCTGGCGTTGACTCGATTTTACTGCTGGGGTAAATTGCAAGGCTCAAGCAGGGAAGGGCCTGTAGCTCAGTTGGTTAGAGCGCACGCCTGATAAGCGTGAGGTCAGAGGTTCAACTCCTCTCAGGCCCATCTTCGTTAAAGGCGGCCGCATCGTTCGTTTCGGTGCGGCCGCCTTTGCATCGTGCCGGGTGCTTACCCTACGTCCTCGGAGCCCGAGTCTCACTCTCCGATGACCACCAACGCAGCGAACTCGGCGCCCGTCGCGGCGGTGGATTTGCCGGTGATGGACCGAGCCTGCCGTGTCCCGGTGAGAGGTATGCTCACGCTTCCGCCGTCGTAGGTGCCGCTCACTACCGGCAGACCGTAGAAGTCCTCTACGTCGCGTATCTCGAAGTGCTGACCCGGGCGGAGTACCTCCGCGAGATCGATCGAGATGGCCCCCTGGTGATCCCAATTGTAGATGATCACGTTCGCCCTCGCGGCCTCGTATTCATTGGGCTGCACCAACGCGCGCGTCTGCGCGGGAGTGGGACCATCGATGACGACGTTGCGCTGGCTGTTCAGGCTCCCCCACCTGATGATGCGCAACTCGCCTACGAAATAGTTGTCGGTGACCGTTCCACCATAGTTCAATGGCCCCCAGTCATAACCGATGCGCGCCGTGAAGTCGCGTCGCAGCGATGAGCTCCGGTAGCTGTTGTTGTGGATGAATACGAGCTTTTCGAGTGGTGCCTCGCCACCCACCTGATAATCCATCCCCCCCGACATCCCGAACCCCTGACCGGCCCCGTTGTTGAACGCGGTATTGCCATCGATGATGTAGTTGTTGAGCGCGGCCTGGTTGGAGCCATAGATGTGGACGCCGTAGCCGAACTGATTGAAAAGCACGTTGTCGCGGATGATCTGCGTGCCCGTACGATTCTGGCCATAGATTCCATGCGCCGAGTGGTCGGCACTCTGGCCGCGGAAGCCGTTGTTGTAGAGGATGTTCCCGTAGGCTTCCTGGTCCGGCCCTTCCGCCCACATGCCGAGTCCGTTGCCCGAGTGGTCGTGGATCACGAGGTTGATGAAGCGGCAGCCCGGGCAGTGAGAGTCGATCCCCGTGATGTCTTGCGTCCCGACGTCGGTGTTGCCTACCTCGAAGCCCCAGAACCAGACGTTGCGGCCCTCGACGCGGATGCTGCCATCGATGGTTGCCCGCTCGCCCGGATACTGGCGAACGATTATCGGGGTGGTGCGAGAGCCACTGAGAGTGCTGGTGAAGCTGCCGGCATAGGTGCCCGCTCTCAGCCAGATCGTATCACCGGGCTGGATCCGCCCGCCGCCGCCGGTCAGCGCCGTGGTCAGATCCCACGGATTGGACTCACTTCCACTCGCGCGCGACGACCCGGAGGGCGCAGCGAAGTAACCGAGGTGTTTCTGGGGCGGGCCGCCGGAGCCGTCGGTGGGCGCTTCCTTCCCGGCGCAGGCAGTGGTGGCGCAGAGCGCGAGCACCAGTGTGGCGAGGCCACGGACGCACTTCATGGACATACCATCCACTCCCGCGGAGGTTGCCCGAGGCAGCCAGTGTAGCGTCGCAGACCCGCCAAGCTCGAGGCCGCCCCCTCTCCGCTGTGCCGACTCGCGCCGACGGTGTATTCTTGGCTGTGACTCGCGGAATTGCAATGGTGCTGGCGCACCCGACAGCTCACGAGACGATGCGCGCTCCGCGCGTTGCGCGCGCTATCTGATCAGGTAGAAGCGACTCTGCCGCCCGATCACCCACTCCCAACCCCGGTCGGTCAGCATGGCGTCCTCCTCGAGTGCGAACCTCACCGGGATGCCGCCCCACTCCGGCACCTGGTGCGTGGCGTTCAGCTCGATCGAGTACCACGTATCGGGATGGAACGGGTAGTCGCCGGATCCCGGGACGCCCTGCTGGTAGTCAGTCATTCCGAGCGTGGTGCCGGCACCGTGGCCGTGGTAGCCTATGGGGTGGCTATAGATTGACGGCGTGATGCCCTCGGAGAGCGCCTGCTTCCGCGAGGCAGCGAGCGCCGCGTTCCCGGTCACTCCGACCTTCGCCTGGGTCATGGCGATGTCCTGCAGTCTGTTCGCGGCTGCGAGGCCGGCGCGCAGGCCGGCCGGCGCTTCGCTCTCGTCCGGGAGGAGGACGTACGCGAGATGTTGGGTGTCGGTGAAGAGATTGAGGTACACGAGGCCGAAGTCGGTGTGGAGCATGTCACCGCGCTGGATCACGCGTCGCTCCGGCGGCACCGTGTCGGAAACCATCCCGGTGCGCCGCCAGATAGTCACCGACGGTTGGAACCACTGGCCGAAGCCGTAGTCCGCGACGCGCTGGCGCATCCACCAGACCACGTCCTCGGTGGTGGTTATCCCGGGCACGATCACCTCGTTCGAGAACGCTTCCGCTATGATCGCGTGCGCGAAGCGCATCACATGCCGGTAGTCCGATTCTTCCTCCGGCAGCTTGGTCTCGAGCCAGCCCACTGCGAGCTTCTCCGCCGATGCGACTCGCTTCGACCACTCGGGCCCCAGTGCGCGGAAGAGGTTGTCGCGCTCGTTGGCCGAGAGCCCGTTCGCGTGGCTCCACGTCTCCGAGACGTTCACCCCGATGACCTTCGGCTTGCGCTCCTCCACGAGCTTGCGCAGTCCCACCCACTGGCTGTCGTTGTGCGTGGGGTACACGGTGTACAGACCGTCGTAGTTGAATCTCCCCACCGAGATGCGCTCCACTCCACGGTCGCCACCGCGATCGTGGAAGACGAGAATCGTACGACGGCGCGAGGAATATGTGGTGAAGGGGGCGAGCGAGCGGAAGACCGGATCGTCGTCATACTCACGCGAGATCACGATCCACATGTCGATCCCCGTTCGGCGCATCACCTCGGGGAGCACTTTCGCGAACCGGTGCTCGAGTCTCTGGCGGATCCGTGCGTCCTGCTCTCTGTGCGTCAGCACGCGGGTGCCGG
>DATCXG010000555.1:0-9860 GCA_036565945.1 Gemmatimonadaceae bacterium | reverse complement strand
TATCGTCAGCAGCAGCTGGGCGGCACGAGCCAGCGCCATGGGCGGGAGCTCGATGTCCACTCCACGCTCGAAGCGATAGCTGGCGTCAGTAGAGATGCCGAGCGTGCGACCGGAACGCCGGACGCTGGACGGGTCGAAGTTCGCCACTTCCAGGAAGACGTCGGTCGTGGCTTCGGTAACCTCGCTCGTCATACCACCGATCACTCCCGCCACCGCCTGTGCTTGCCGTGCATCGGCGATCACGGTGATCGATTCATTCAGCGTCCGCTCCACACCGTCGAGCGTGACCAGCTTCTCGCCAGCGCGCGCCTTGCGTATCACCACGGAATTGCCGGCGAGCCTGGCGGCGTCAAAGGCGTGCATGGGCTGCCCCAACTCGTGGAGGAGATAGTTGGTGATGTCCACGATGTTGTTGATCGGGCGTGCGCCAATGGCCGAGAGACGGCGAGTGAGCCACTCGGGACTCGGCCCCACCGTGACACCGCGCACCACCACGCCCATGTACCGCGGGCACCCAGCCGCGTCGTCCAACCGCACGTCGACTCCGTCGGCCTCCGCCGCATCCCGCGCGGTGGCGGGTGCGGGAACGCGCACATCGTCAGCGCCGACAATTGGCGGAAGGACGTACCCCGTACCGGTGGCGGCCGCGATCTCCCTCGCCAGGCCGAGATGCGACAGCAGGTCGGGGCGATTGGGAGTCACATCTATCACCAGGCGCACATCGCCCACCGGCACTGCGCTGAGAAACGGAGTTCCGGGCGCCGCGCTGGTGTCCAGCTCGAGAATTCCCTCGTGGTCCACGCCCAGGGCGAGCTCGCGCGCTGAGCAGAGCATTCCATTCGAGATCGCGCCACGGATCTTCCGCTTCTCGAGCTTCAGTCCACCGGGGAGCGTGGAGCCGGCCGGCGCGAACGGATACTTGCCGCCGACGCGCACATTGGGTGCGCCGCACACCACGTCCAGCAATTCGCCGTTCGCGAGTCCAGCGTCAACCCGGGTCACCCACAGATGATCCGAGTCAGGATGGTGAGCTGCCTCCACCACCAGGCCCACCACGACACTGCTCAGGTCCTCGCGCAGTCGTACCAGCTCATCCACCGTGCAGCAGCGCGCCGTGATCAGGTCGCGCATCTGTTCGGGTGTCAGCTTCGCGCTCGGGACGAGCGAGGACAGCCATTCGTGCGACGCATTCATGTGTTGAACTGTTCCAGGAAGCGTACGTCTGAGTCGTAGAGCAGCCGGATATCGGGGATACCATAGCGGAGCATGGCTATCCGAGCCGGACCCATTCCAAAAGCCCAGCCAGTGTAGCGCTCACTGTCCAGGCCAGCCGCGTCCAGCACGTTGGGATGAATCATGCCCGCGCCCAGAATCTCCATCCACCCGGTGCCCTTGCACGTGGGACAGCCGCTGCCGCCGCAGATCCGGCATTCGACGTCCATCTCGGCCGACGGCTCGGTGAATGGGAAGAAGCTGGGACGGAAGCGCGTATGGATCGTCCCGAAGAAGCGATTGGCGAAATGCGTGAGCGTCGCCTTGAGATCCACGAAGCTCACTCCTTCGTCCACCGCCATCCCCTCCACCTGTGCGAACATCGGCGCGTGCGAGGCGTCGAAGAAGTCGCGGCGGTACACATTGCCGGGGGCCAGGATGCGGATCGGTGGAGGATAGGACTGCAGCGTGCGAACCTGTACCGGCGAGGTATGAGTTCGTAGGAGAGCCCCCTCCCCCGCGCCCTCGAGGTACAGGGTGTCGTGCATGTCCATGGCCGGGTGATCGGACGGGAAGTTGAGCGCGTTGAAGTTATACCACTCCAGTTCCGCTTCGGGGCCGGTGGCTATGGTGAAGCCGAGCTTCCCGAAGATCGCCTCGATCTCCTGGATGACGAGGGTCACGGGGTGCTCCGCGCCACGCCACTGCTGTCTCGCCGGCATGGTGGGATCGAGCGTGGCGGCGGCTTGGGTCTGGGCGCCGAGGGCCACGCGTCGGGCATCGAGCGCCGCGCCGAGGGTGTCTTTGGCGCGGTTCACAGCGGCGCCGGCGTCGCGGCGCGCGTCCTCTGGGAGCGTGGGTAACGCCCGCATCAACTCCGTGAGCCGACCATTGCGCCGGGAGAGTAGCTCGTTCCGTACCGCGTCGAGCGCCGAGAAAGATGGCGCGGCCGCGATGGCCAACTCTCCCTCGCGCTCGACCGCTGCGGCCGCGTCGAGAAATTCATCGAGCGTCATGCTGGTGAGGCGGGTAGGAGGGAAGATGTAAGGAGTCGGATAGCATCCATAGGAACTACGCAGGGATCAGGGGAATTACGGGGTTCAGGTGGCAGGGTTCAGGATCCAGTTACTGCAAGGGATCAGATGACTACGGGGTTCAGGGTGCAGGGTGCAGGGTTCAGGAGCTGCCTCGAGGTAGAGATCTCGACGCTATGAGCCGTTCCCTGAACCCTGAACCCTGCCACCTGAACCCCGTAGTTACCCCTGCCCCCTGAACCCTGAACCCCGTAGTTCCCGGTCCCTTCAGTTCACTCCGCCGGCGCGGTGGCGATCGCGGTCCTGGCCTTGTCGGCAAGAACAGTGAAGGCGGCTGGGTCGCGAACTGCGAGGTCGGCGAGGATCTTACGATCCACTTCTATGCCGGCCCTCTTGAGCCCATTCATGAAGACGTTGTAACTGAGATCGTTCTGGCGCGCTGCTGCGTTGATGCGGATGATCCAGAGGCGACGGAACTCGCGCTTACGATTCTTACGGTCGCGATATGCATACGCCCAGCCGCGCTCCACATTTTCTTTGGCGGCCTTCCACAGCTTACTGCGCGCGCCGAAGGCGCCGCGCGCGGCCTTCATGATCTGCTTCTTGCGCTTCAGTCGCACGACGTTGGATTTGACGCGAGGCATGACTTATCTCCTTTACGCCTGTAGGAGGCGTTTGATGCGCTTGGTATCCCCGGTCGTCGCGATGAGCGTGGGACGGCGCAGGTTACGCTTTCTCTTAGGGCTCTTCTTCGTCAGGATGTGGCTCTTGTTGGCCTTGAAGCGTGCAACCTTGCCTGAGCCCGTCACCTTGAAGCGCTTTGCGGCGCCCTTGTGGGTTTTCATCTTCATGAGGTAGTCCCGTACGCCCTATTTAGTGGGGGCGAGTATCATGGTCATGTTCCGTCCCTCGAGCTTGGCATCGGTTTCTACCTTGCCAACGTCAGCGAGCTCCACGGACACCCGGTCGAGAACTTCCTTGCCCAGCTCCGGGTGCGCGACCTGTCGGCCGCGGAACATCATCGTCACTTTCACCTTGTTGCCTTCCGAGAGGAAGCGCCGCGCGTGCCGGGTCTTCGTAGCGAAATCGTGCTCGTCGATGCCCGGTCTGTACTTCACCTCTTTGAGGTGAATCACGTGCTGCTTCTTCTTCGCCTGCCGCGCCATCTTGGCCTGTTCGAACTTGAACTTCCCATAGTCCATGATCCGGACCACGGGAGGCCTGGCCATCGGAGCCACCTCCACCAGATCGAGTCCCTGCGCTTCCGCCTGAGCGAGAGCGGTCTCGAGATCGATAATGCCCAGCTGTGAGCCATCTGGCGCGATCACGCGTAGGGGGCTGATGCGGATCTGCCGGTTCACGCGGATGCGCTTGGTGCTATCCTGAATGGGCGAAGCTCCTAGGAGAATAGGACAAAAAAAACGCGGATATCCTCTCGGAGTCCGCGATGCACGATGGTACACATACCTGGATCGGTGCGTACCATCATACGTGAACTCCTGCAGCACACCCCGAGCGACATGCCGCGGGGGCCGGAGGGTGAGGGTGGAGTATGACCCACCCTACTTATTCGATTGTGCTGGAGCAATTTACGTGCTACCGGTAGGAGAGTCAACTCCGGTCTGACCAGTGGCACGCTTCCCTCGGACCCCTTTCGCTACTTGTGGCTCGCCTGCTCCGCCAGCAGACCGTAGCTCTTCCCGTTGAGCCCTACCCTTCCCCAAGCGTTGGTGGCGTCGTGTTCGAAGATCAGGAGCCAGTTCTCCTCCATGGCACGCGCCAGGATGCGCCGCTTGGTCTCCAGGGTCACGAGGGGCTCCAGGTCGTAGCCCATTATCCAGGGGAGCGGTAGGTGCGCGGCAGTGGGTACGAGATCAGCCAGGTAGAATGCCGTCTCGCCCCGCGATTCGAGCAGGACGCTCTGGTGGAATGGCACGTGGCCCGGAGTCGGCACCACAGTGATCCCCGGGACTATCTCGCGCTCTCCATCGACGAGGTCGAAGCGGCCGGCCTCGTACACCGGCACGAAATTGTGCGGGAAATAGCTCGCCGCGGTACGCTCGTTGGTGTGGGTGGCGAACTCGTACTCACCCCGCTGCACTACGTAGCGCGCGTTGGGCAATGACAACCGAACGTTGCCGTCCGCATCGCGATAGGTATTCCCCCCGCCATGATCGAAATGGAGGTGGGTATTGATCACCAGCACCACATCCTCGGGGCTGTGGCCCGCGGCTCTGATCCCATCCTCGAGCGCCGTTCGCCCATCGCGCCCGGCATTCTCGATCCCGTAAATATCGTAGAACTTCTCGCTTTCCTTGTTCCCGGCTCCGGTATCTATGAGCACCAGTCCTGCCTCGTGCTCGATGAGGAGGCAGCGCATCCCCATGGGAATACGGTTGCGCGCGTCCGCCGGGATGCGGCGCTCCCAGAGCGGCTTGGGGACGACGCCGAACATGGCGCCCCCATCGAGTTGCTGACCTCCGGCCTGAATGGCGTGCACGGTCCAAGCGCCGATCACGCGCGTGTCGACGAGAGGTTCGGGTGAGCTCATGATGTGGTATCCCTGTCCACTGGTTGAGGCAATGCAGACGCGCGGCGCCGTGAGCGTCGCGTGACCGGGGCGAGGAGGCGCTGAAGATCGCCCCAGCAATTGCAGTCGCGCTCGCGCGCTTCGGCCAGGAGGCGCACGAGGATCCTCGCGGTGGCCTCCGCGTCGCCCGCGGCACGGTGGCGGCCGACTATGTCGACGCCGTAGTGGTGAGCGAGGCTGTCCAGCCGGCGGCTGGGCAGATGCGGCAGGACGCGGCGTGCAAGGCGCACGGTACACAGACGTCGTCCGGCGAGTGGCCGGCCGGTGGCGCGCGCCACTTCGGTCGAGACGAAGCGCCAATCGAACTCGACGTTGTGAGCCACGAACACGTGCCCTCCAATGACATCCAGCAGGTTGTCGCAGATATCGCGGAAGCGGGGCGCGTCCTTCACCATGTCCCACGAGATGTGGGTGAGCGCGGTGATCATGGGAGGGATCGGACGCTCCGGATTCACGAGCGTCTCGAAGTGTTCCGTCACCTCGCCACCGCGCACCACGACCGCGGCGACTTCGGTGATCCGATCTCCAGCGCCGCAGCTGGTTCCGGTGGTCTCGACGTCCACCACCGCATACGAGAGCCCAGCTAGATCATCGAGCTCGTGGTCGTCGTGTGAGAGCGCGCTCGGAGCGGCGGGGTGCGCTCCAACGACGCCCCGCCCACTGGCAGCGCCCTTCTCTGGCGCAAGGCGCCAGGTGCCATCGGGCTCGTACACGAATTCGGGCCGCTCGGCGAAGAGCGCCAGCGCCATCTGCTCCGCCACCGGTTGCGGTGCACCGGGGATCTGGCACACGTGTTCGATCAGAGGCACCGCGCGTGCGGGCCCAGCGGCCAGAAACTCGCGGGCGCGCTCGGCCAGGGCGGATCCTACGTCCACGGATCGTCCCGGCGGAGCGGCATGGTCATGCAACGCGGGCCGCCGCCGCCGCGTACCAGCTCCGCCCCTTCGAAGGTGATCGCCGCCCGCTCCCCGTCATTAACCCTCTCCTGCCCGGTGAGGAAGTCGACCGCCGGAATCAGCGCGAAGCCCATCTTCTCCATCTCGCGCAGAGTGGACTCGTTTCGAGCATAGGACAGGACTACCCCGGGGCTGACAGCCAGGAAATTGCAGCCGCTCGCCCACTGCTCGCGCTCCTGCACGATCCGCCGCTCGCCACCACAGAAGATCGGCTCCAGGGGGAGATCCACGGCGCGGAGCGCAGCGAATATGTTCGGCATCTCGCGCATTTCGTGCTGCCCCTTGTGCCGATGCAGGACGGCCAGCCGCTCGGCGCCGACGAAGTGGGGCGGGTAGACCGCGCAGAGCTCGCGGTCGAGCTGGGTGAAGATCATGTCGAGATGAATCGCTGTGTTCTCCGACGGCATCACGACGACTATGACGTCGGTGACGGCAGTATTCTCGAAGGCGAGATCCGTGATATAGTCGATGGCGGCCGGGCTCGACCTCTCGCTGAAGCCAATCAGCAATGTGTCGGCGCGAAGCGGGTGCACGTCACCGCCTTCGAGCGTGTAGTTGCTTCGCCGCTCGGAAGCGCCGTCGTAGAGAATTCCCTTGTTCGCGAGGAGCGGGTGATATGTGAAGAGTGCCTTCATTATCAACTCCTCCGACCACCGCACGCCGTACCGCATGGACCCGATCATCACGTGGTCGCCCAGCACCATCGCTGTGTCGCGAGTGAAGAAGAGGTTCGGTAGCGGCGGAAGCATGTACCCGTGCTCGTTGAGGGCGCGGGCGAGCGGACCGGGACTCTCTTCCTCGCCCTCGATGAGCATCTGGACCAGCTCCTCGGGAGGGCGCTCGCCGATCTTACTTGCCAGGGGGCCGAACGGGACTATCTCCGCGGTCTCGCGGACGAGCAGATCGCGAGCGGCACCCGAGACAGCCACCTCCGCGAGCAGATCGCTGACGTAGTGAACGCGCGCGAATCGCTCCAGGATGGCCACGAAACGGCGGTGCTCACGTTGGGCGATCTCCACGTCGATGATGTCGTCGTAGAGGTAATCCGCGCGGTTGCTGGGTGTCACGGCGAACAGTTCGGGGCCCGGTGTATGGACGAGGACCGACCGTAGAGTTCCAACCTCCGAGGTGACGCACACCGATGTCATAGGAAAGCGAAGATAACCCGTTCCGGGTACTGGCGACCAGGGCCAACCGAGTGGCCGCGCTGGCAGAATGGCTGAAAGTTCCGTAACTTGTGAAGAAATTCACAAGCGCGCGAAGTGAAAAAGATCGCCGACTCGACCATCAGACGCCTCTCCCTGTACCTGCGCTTCCTCGAGGAGTTCGAGGCGCGCGGGCTCTCCACGATCTCCAGTAACGAGCTCGCGGCACGAGGTGGCACCACGTCCGCCCAGGTACGCAAGGACCTCTCGTTCTTCGGCTCGTTCGGCAAACGCGGCCTCGGCTACTCGGTAGCACAACTCGGGGCTCGCCTCCGCCAGATACTCGGTCTCGAGCGCGATTGGCGCGTCGTGATCATCGGCGCTGGCAAGATCGGGGTGGCGCTGGCGCAGTACCGCGGATTCCAGGAGCGCGGCTTCCGAATCGTAGCCATCTATGACAACGATCCCGCCAAGATCGGGCAGCTGGTGGGTGGAGCCCCGGTCCGCCCCGTGGACCTCCTGCTCGACGACAGTCGTGACGCGCCGCCCGACATCGCCGTGATCGCTGTGCCAGCGGAGGCCGCGCAGGCGGCGGCAGACCTGGTGGTGGCTGCCGGCATCGGCGCCATAATGAGCTTCGCGTCGCGTCGGCTCCGGGTTCCTGAGAACATCGCCGTCAAGATGGTGAACATGGCGATGGAGCTCGAAGGACTCTCGTTCGTCCTCACCAACCGCAAGCCGGCCTAGGCCGCGCCGCGACTGTCAGTCGCGGCGCGGCCAGCAGAACCTATCCTACTCGATGCCCGCGAGCGTGGCGGCAATGAGAAGCGCCCACTGCGGACCCAGGTAGCCGTTGGAGCCATCGTCGTACCATTCGTCGGGGGAATGTGATCCCTCGCTATCGCCGCCGCCGTCGATCGTGATCGCCGGAACGCCAAGGCTGATGGGAATGTTCGAATCGGTACTCGACGCGCCCGTGCGGGGAGTGAATCCCAGCGCGCGGCCGGCATCCACCGCCACGCGTACGATGTGCGTGCTGTCGGACTGTGCGCCGGTAGGACGGATGCCGATTGTATCGATCCTGACGCTGAGACGAGCATCCGAATTGCGCCACCTCTCGTGCTCACTGGCGAGGGCCGAGTCGATTGCCCGGCGAAATTCGCCATCCAGCGTAGCGAGGGCCTCGGCCGATTCGGAGCGAAGATCGACGTCCATGCTGGCCTCGGCCGCGATCGAGTTGACCGACGTCCCGCCCTTGATGATCCCTACATTGAAGGTGGTCTTGGGGCGCCGCGGCACCTGGATGTCGTCTATTCCGGCAATGGCGCGGCCGAGGGCATGCAAGGGACTGGGCACCCCGAAGTCACCGTAGCTATGCCCACCGGGGCCGGTGAAGGTGACGTGGTAGCGATGACTTCCCACTGCGCGGCTGGTCACTCCCAGCCCCGCGCCATCCACCGAGATGAAGTAGTCGATCTTGCCGTGCAACTCTTTCTCGAAGAGGTGGCGGACACCGCGCAGATTCCCCGCGCCCTCCTCGCCCACCGTGCCAACGAAGACGATGGTTCCCGGCGTCTTCACGCCGGTCTCTTCCAGCGCTCGCGCCACACCCAGGATCACGGCGAGACCACGACAGTCGTCGGCAATCCCCGGAGCGGTGAACCGAGTGCCTTTCCGCTTCACACTGACATCAGTGCCTTCCGGGAAGACTGTATCGAGATGTCCGGAGATTACCACAGTGGGGCCATCCCCGCCCCCGCCGCGCTCCCCGATGACATTGCCTTCCGCATCGATGCGTACGTTGCTCAGCCCCAGGGATTTGAAGCGTCGCTGGAGCTCCTGGGCACGCGCGTCCTCGTGGAAAGGTGGCGCCGGGACCTCGCAGATCGACGCCTGCTGGTCGAGCAGCCACGAGTTGGCGGAGCGGACCGCCGCCAGCGCCGGGCGGAGCGTGGATGGTACTTCGCTCCTGGCTTGTGACTGAGCGTCGCTTCGCTCGGGTGCCACGGCGCAGAGCGCGCCGGCCAGAGCGAGTGCGAATGCCCGTGAAGACATCGAAATCATGTTACTCATGGGATGGGGGAGGGATGATGGGAGATGCCGACGGCTCGTCCAGCAGGCCAAGCCTCACGGCCAGGTCGGCGAACTCTCCGGGCGACAGCTCCTCGGGGCGCTTCTCGGGCTGCACTCCAGCAGCGTGCAGGGCCCGCTCCGCATCGTCCGCGGTACGCCCGGTGATGGTGCGCACCACGCGGCGCATCTGCTTCCGGCGGAGCGCGAAGGCGCTCTGGACGAAGATGCGCAGTGGATACTCCATGCTTGGCGATACGAGAGGCACTTCGAGGGGCTCGATACGGACGACGGCGCTCTCCACCTTGGGTGGTGGATGAAAGGCGCCCGGAGGAATGGTGAACAACATATCCACGCGGGCCACGGCGCGAAGGTTCACCGAGAGAGCGCCGTACTCCGGCGTGGCCGGCGGAGCGACCATGCGCTCCGCCACCTCACGCTGCACTAGGAATACCGCTCGCGATGCGCGGGGCCGTCGGAGCGCGTGGAAGATGATCGGCGTCGTGATGTAATAAGGCACGTTGCCCACCAGCGCGTAGGGTTCGCCGCCTGCCAGCTCTCCCAGCTCCAGGCCGAGTACATCTCCCTCCACGATCGTCACTCGCTCGTCGGACGAGTAACGGTCGCGCAGCAGCACGGCGAGGGCACGATCCACCTCGATGGCGATCACACGCCGCGCACGATCGCGTAGCTGATCGGTGAGCGAGCCACGCCCCGCGCCTATCTCGATCACGGTGTCGTCGCTCCGCAGCTCCAGTGCGTCGGCGATGCGCGCGAGAATGCGTGGGTCGCTGAGGAAATGCTGCCCCAGGCTCTTTCTGATGGGCGGCACGGCTGGCCGGCGAGCCTCGCT
>DATCXG010000553.1:0-2204 GCA_036565945.1 Gemmatimonadaceae bacterium | reverse complement strand
CGGCGGAGCAAGCCGCTGCGGCAAATATCGTTACGGATGGACACACCCCCCGGGAGCGCGATGTCTGACCTATCCTGGCGGGCGCGGCACGTCCCTTGACATAGAATCCCAAGGACGTAAAATAGGTGCCGCCCGCTACTTGCATCGCATCGCGCGAGCACCGAGGTTCTACTGCCTGGATAACTGCCCCCTACAAGGAGAAAGAAAATGAAGCGTCTGGCCTTTATAGCCGCCGTGGTATTCCTCGGCGCTTGCACGGCTAAGGACAACACCCCGCCGAGCGACACGGCCGCCGCCCCCGCGATGGCGCCAGCACCAGCGCCGTCCACGGACACGGCGATGATGCACGACACCACGATGAAGATGGACAGCACGGCCGCGGACACGACTCACTGAGCTCCGGCGGTACAGATGGTGAAGTGGGGGGACGCAACAACGTTGCGTCCCCCCACTCTCATCTCGGAAGTAGCGAGCTGCTCGACGTGAGCTGCTCGAAGCGAGTTGTCCGGCCCGACCATCAACCGCGTTCCGCATCTCCCGCGTCGACACGTGGTGCGCACCCGCGCCGATCAACTTTCCGGCCGGCCGAACATCAGTTGGATGAACGGTTTGTCCTCTGGTCGCGAGAACACGTAGATGTGATCGCCCGGCTCGAGCACTGTGTGCCCCTTCGGTGCGACCAGCTCCTGCCCGCGCACGATGAGCGCCGCGGCCGCTCCTTCGGGGAACGGAAGCTCGTGGAGCGGGACGCCGGTGACCGCGAGAGCGGGGTCGATGTAGAACGACATCAGCTCACCACGGAGAGGCTGCATCGACTCTATCTCGAGTACCGCTTTGGGCCCTGGTGGCTCGGCGGATTCGAGACCCATGCGCCGCGTCACCCACGACACCGTGGAGCCGGGGATGAACGCGTTGACGACGACAATGAAGAACACGATGTCGAAGATCGGGACCGCGCCTGGCGCGCCGGCCAGCACGGGAAAGGTGGCCAGGATGATCGGCACTGCTCCGCGCAGCCCCACCCAGCCTATGTACACGATCTCCCTGGCCGGATACCTGAACGGAATCAGGCAGAGCGCGACCACCAGCGGGCGCGCGACCACGGAGAGGAAGATCGCGAGCGCCAGCCCCAGCCAGGCCACGTCGAGCAGTCGGGTTGGCGACACGAGCAGGCCGAGCACCAGGAACATGGTGATCTGGCTGATCCACGCGAGCGCAACATGCACCCTGACGAGCCCCGGGCGGTATGGCAGCTCACCATCCCCCAGCAACATCCCCGTCACGTAGACGGCCAGGAAGCCGCTTCCTCCGACCAGCGTCGGAATGCCGAAGGAGAGAAATGCCAGGGCGAGCGTGATCGCCGGGTAGAGCCCCACTGTCCGGAGTCGAAGCTTGCGGATGAGGAAGCGTCCCGCGTACCCGATGCCAACGCCGAGTGCACCGCCTACGACTATCTGCTGGAGGACATCGAGTGGCACGTGCCAAGCGAAGTGCGGCGTCGGCGCCAAGAGATTCTGCGTGAGCGCGAGCGTCAGGATCACTGCCATCGGGTCGTTGACACCCGATTCCACCTCGAGCGTGATGCCCACGCGCCGCTTGAGGTGAATCCCGCTGCCACGCAGCACCGCGAACACCGCCGCGGCGTCGGTGGACGACACCACCGCGCCAACGAGGAGCGCCGCGGGCCAGGGGAGCCCGAGTGCGTGTGCTCCGAGCGCACCAGCGCCGGCCATGAGGATGACACCGATGGTCGCCAGAATCCCGGCCGGAGCTGCGTACTGGCGGAACGCCGCCAGCGATGTGTTGAGCCCACCGTCGAAAAGAATGAGCACGAGGGCGATCGTGCCGAGGCGGACGGCGAACGCGTAGTTCTCGAAGGCGATACCGCCCACTCCCTCGGACCCCGCGAGCATTCCCGTGATCAGAAATATCAGTACTACCGGAACGCTCACGCGCTCGGTGGCGCGGCTGAAGAAGACCGCGATCGCCAGGAGGGCGCCGAAGGTCGTCAGGAGCAGGGCAGTGGGGAGCGGCTCGGCGAGCATCTAGATCATCGGTTGTGCCACGTCATTGGATGTGCCGCGGGTCGCCCGATCAGCCGCCCCGCGCCTCGCTCTCGATTGCACGCTCACTCATCGAGCACGATGCTCCTTCCACCATCGGAAGGCCTCGGGTACTCCCGACTCCGGCGCTACCGGCGGTGA
>DATCXG010000535.1:0-4619 GCA_036565945.1 Gemmatimonadaceae bacterium | reverse complement strand
CCGCCGTGAACCAGCGTGGCGGGTTGGCTCGCCATGATGTCCACGGTCGGTGCGTAATGGTTCAGGATGCGCGTGAGGTGATCGGTCAGGTGGGGAGCGATCCGGGCCACGGCGACCAGTGCGTCCTCGGCTTTGCGCCAGAAGAAGTCGGCGTCGTGACGTACCAGGAAGTCGCACTCCAGCAGACGGTCGACCCGCTGCGCGAAGTAGCCGTGCATCCGCCCGAGCCGGGCGGCGGCCGGCGCCCATGAATCGAGGTGACAGTAGCCTACGGGCTCACCGTCCACGAATTCCAGGAGAAGCCAGAACCGCTGCCGGAGCTCGTCCAGTACGGAGCCATAGTACCTGGCCGTGCCGAGCGCGGTCCCGGAGAGGAGGTCCTGATACACGCTGACCTCCCGCTGGCGTCGCTCCTCCGGGCCATCCTTGGGGCGCACGGAGAAGCCGAAGTCTTTCACGAAGACCTTGAGCTCGTCGCCCGACGCGAGATGCACGGTTACGATGTGCGTGTTGTACGAGGTCGAGAGCGTGCAGCGCGTCTGTTCAATCGCCGTGATCGGCGGATTGCCCGCGCAGAGGCCCGCGACCATGCGCTCCAGGAGCCGGCGCAGCTCGTCCTCGTCGGCTCGTCGGGATGGTTAGGCCATCATCTCTCCCTCACGCATCGCCACTCAGCCGCCGAGCGCGAGCGCATCCGCATCTGGCGCCAGCGCGGCGGACGTCACGCCGACGAGGCGCCCGTGGTCCAGTTGCAGGAGCACGTCGCAGCGCTGCAGCGTCGTGGACAGCCGGTGGGTGATCATGAACGTGGTACGGCCAGGCACGAGGCGCCCCATCGCTTCCATGATCGCGGCCTCCGTCTTCACATCGACGGAGCTGGTCGGCTCGTCGAGGATCAGGATGGGTGCATCCTTCAGGAATGCGCGGGCGAGCGAGATACGCTGACGCTCACCGCCGGAGAGGCGCATCCCCCGTTCGCCGACGAGCGTCTCGTATCCTTGGGGAAGGGCGATGATGAACTCGTGGGCGTTGGCGGCCTTCGCCGCCCGCACGATATCGTCCTGACTCGCGTCGGGGCTGGCGTACGCGATGTTCTCTCTCAGGCTGACCGAGAAGAGGACCGGCTCCTGGAGGACGATGGCGAACTGGTTCCGCAGGTCGGCCACCTTGTAGTCGCGCAGGTCGATGCCGTCGAGGAGAATGTGCCCATTCGTGGGGTCGTAGAAGCGAGTCAGCAGGCTCACGAGCGTCGTCTTGCCTGCGCCGGTCGCGCCGGCGATGCCCACGAGCGTTCCGGGATCGACCGCGAACGAGATGCCGTGCAGCACCGAGCGGTCGTGGCCGTAGGCAAAGGACACGTCGTGGAACGCGACAGCGCCCGCTGCGCGCGCCAGCGGCCTGGCGTTTGGCCGCTCCGCGACGTCCGGGGCTTCGTCGAGGAGGGAGAACGCCCGCTCTGCGCTCGCCAGGTGGGACTGGAGATTCGCCACCGTCTTGCCGATCGCGGTGACCGGCGCATAGAGCTGCGCCAGATATCCCATCACCAGGAGCAACTCGCCCAGCGTCAGGGCGCCCGACCGGACATGATACGCGCCGATAAGGAGCGTGGCGGCCGTGCCGGCCGCGGTAGTCAGCTTCGTGAGGAGGCTGAGGCGGCCTTCGATGTAGGTGAGGCGGAGGCGAGCACGCATCCCCTCGCTGGAGCGATGGACGAAACGCTGTTCGTGATTGTCCTCCTGACCGAATGCCTTGACCACCCGGACGGCACCCAACGTCTCCTGGACCAGTGACAGTGCGTCGCTCTCGAGCAGCTTCACCTCACGCGACCGCGCGCGCAGCCGGCGCCGGTACACTCGTGCCACCAGGAAGTGGATCGGCGACACCGCGAGCGCCACGCCGGCCAGCTGCCAGTCGATGTGGGCGATGACGTATATCATCCCGATGAGAGTGCTGCCCGCGGTGACGAAGGGGATGACACCGTCGATGGCGATGTACTGGATCGCGGCGGCGTCCCACTGGATGCGGTAGATCGAGTCGGACGTTCCGCGCGTGTCGTGGTATGAGAGCGAGAGGCGCTGCACGTGGCGGAAGAGCTGCGCCCGGAATCCCAGGACCAGCTTCTCACCCGTGTACGCGCGCAGCAGCGTCCTCGCGAGGTCCTGGAGCTGGCTGGCGAACGCTATGAGCAGGACGAGGGAGACGGCGAGTGCCAGCGCCGCGGTGCCTGGGCGACTCGCCGCCGCTGGCAGCATCAGCTCCAGGAAACGCGGTAGCGGGTGTGAGCCGATCCCACTGTCGACGGCGATCTTCAGGGGCAGCGGTGTCAGGAGGGCGAGCGGCGATGACAGCAAGCTCACGAAAAGGAGACCGGCCATGTGCAACCAGTACGGTCTCGCCTGACTCGCCAGCCGCCGGAAGAGCGCTACGTCGGAGTACTGTCTATCGGCCATCGGACCGCTCTCCGCGGATCCCCACAGCGCCAAGCGCCCGGACTACTGCGCACATGCCGCTCGCACACTCGTAGAGGGCGCGCAGCGCGATGAGCCCCACCACGGTCCCGACCATCGCGCTCACCATCCATGCCCCATCGTACGCCGCGGCGCCGGCCAGGGCGGCCAGTGCGAGCGTGGGGAGGAGCGCGCGGCCCGAGCACCTGGGCCAGACGCGAACGCGTGTCAGCTGTCGGCCCTGGCCGTGCTCTTCTACCACCATGAGCGTGCGGACGGCGCCGAGCATTCCGCCACGTACCTCCAGATCCCACCGGTCGTAATCGCCCCCGCGACGCATCATCGCGCACTGCGCGTGCAGCGCCGCCTCGACGGCGTGGAGACGTGCATCCAACGCTTGCCATCGATCGGTCCACACCGTGACCAGCCGCGGTGTCGGGATCACGAGCCCGGACACGCCGCCGAGCCGCCAGGGTGTGAGTCCCGCGTCCAGGCGGCCGTACAGGCGGGCCAGCGGCTGAAGCAGGTGCAGCAGGGCGGTCAGGCCATATCGTTTGAGTCGTGAGATCCTCGACCGTGGCGCGCTCGGGAACGAGGCCGCGGCCGCGCTCACTCCGGCGAGGGCGAGGTGGGTGCCGACCGCCACGCCGAGCAGAGGCACGGTGAGGACGAAGGGCTTCCAGAGCGTGCTCGCGGCGCAGAGGATGGAAAGCGCGAGGAGAACGAGATACCACTCGGGCATCATCAACAGTGCGCGGAACGAGCTTGGCGCGGGCTCGTACAGCGACTGGAACAGCGCCGTGCCCCAGCTCCCGTAGTAGATGCGTCCGGCGCGCGCACCGAACGCCTGCGTTAGGTAGCTCGCGTAGATCCGCCCGGCCCAGGCCAGGTGGCCGGCAGCGTTGTACTTCTCCGGCCACTTCCGCTCGAGCGATGCCTCGGCTCGGCCATAGCCCCGCTGCTGCCTCCAGAATGCCCGCACCGAGTTGCGCCGATGATGCCAGACCACGGCGGCCGGGCTGAACCCGAGCCTCCAGCCGTGATCCCGCAGGCGCCAACAGAGGTCGACGTCGTCGCCCGCCACGCGGAACTGCGGGTCGAAGCCCCCGATCGCCTCGAGCGCGCTCTTCCGGAACGCCATGTTGCAGCCCGGGATGTGCTCCGCCTCCTGGTCGGAGAGGAGCACGTGTGTGGGGCCCCCCGGTGCGTTGGCGACGCAGTCGGCGATCGGGCCGTCCTCGGGCAGCGGGATGTTCGGGCCACCGACACCCACGAACGGTGCCTTCAGGAAGGTGGCCGAGAGATAGGTGAGCCAGTGCGGGTCGGGGTAGGCGTCGTCATCAACGTAGGCGACGATCTCGCCGGTCGCGGCTGCGAGCCCCGTGTTCCGGGCCGCGCTCAACCCTCGGTTCGGCGTCCTGATCAGCCGAACGTTGTGCTTGCAGTACTCACCCACGATCGTCGCGACGGCATCCGTGGTCGATCCATCGTCGACGACGATCACCTCGTGGTCGGGGTAGTCCAGCCTGCACACCCCCTCCATGCACTCGCGAATTGTGCCCTGGCCATTGTAGGTGCAGATCACGACCGAGATGCGCGGCCCCGACGGGTGCTGTGGGAGCGGCACTTCGGTCAGCGCCCTGGTGACCACCTCCAATGCCGGCTTCGCACTCCGGTCTCGGCGTGTGAGGCCGAAATCCCAGTCCTCGATGTCGCAGCCGCCGCAGTGCCACTCGTCCGTCCACGCGAACACGAAGGCACCCGCACAGCCGCTCGCGAACGTGGTCCGAACCTGCCAGTCGAGAACTCTGGCCTGGCCCGCCTCGCCATTCCGCCGACTGTCCAGCCCTATCTCGCCCATGACCAGCGGGCGTTCACCGGACAGATTGTGCAGCCGCGCGAGGTATGCTTCGAGACGTTCCTGCGACTCCAGGTAGACGTTGAAGCACACCAGATCGATGAAGGGGAGACGCAGGTATTCGGTCGAGGGATAGTTCACGTAGGTCACGAGGCCGTCGGGATCGGCGGCCTTCACGGCTCGGTACAGCCGCTCCAGAAAGCGTGTTACGCGATGATCCCCGAGCCAGCGCACGACGGGCGCCGGAATCTCATTGCCGATCACGTAGCAGAGCACAGCCGGGTGGCCGGCACACGTGCGCGTACCGTCGTACA
>DATCXG010000499.1:0-10353 GCA_036565945.1 Gemmatimonadaceae bacterium | reverse complement strand
GGCGGCCCAGCGCCGCCCAGCATCCACGGTGGCCGCGGCGCGTGCTGCCGCACTCGAGGCCGAGCTCGAGCGACGCCGGGGCCGGCTCTGGCGCAATGCCATCACCGCCGCCCCCATACTCGCCGCGGAGTCCCGCCCAGGGGGCGAGGGCGGCGACATCTTCGGTCAGTACGCCGACCTGGGCCTTCGCATCGACTCCCGGATCGAGACGAAGGTAGCGCGCGACCGCAACGAGCGGTGCGTGGCCACCGACTTTCTCAGCCCCATCGAGAACTGCCGCGGCGTGTTCCAGCCGCAATTCGGGTTCCAGTTCGGCGTGCGCACCGGCGGAACGGTCGCCGAACGCGTCCACCTCGACGTGGATTACGACTCGCAACGCGAATTCGACGCGTCCAACAACATCTCCGCCTACTATCAGGGGAAGCCCAACGAGATCCTCCAGCGGCTGGAGGTGGGCAACGTGTCGTTCGCGCTCCCGGCATCACGCTTCATCACCGCTGGCATCCCGAGCGGGAACTACGGCATCCAGGCCATCGGTCAGCTCGGACCAATGCGCTTCCGAGCCATCGCCGCCCAGCAGAAGGGCAACATCGTGCGCGACCGAGTCTTCACGGTGGGCGATCGCACTGTGCAGACGGTGGAGCGCGAGATCGAGGACTACCAGATAGAGAGGAGGCGCTTCTTCTGGGTGATCGATCCGCAGAAGGCGTTCCCGCGGATCTACCCCAACATCGACATCCTCGACCCAGCGCTTCCGTCGCTGGCCGCGAGCATCCCGCCCGGTGAGCGTCCGCGCAGGGTGTTGCTCTACCGCTACCGGAGTCCCACGGCCACAGGGAGCGCGGCGCGCGACATAAACGGTCCGCATGCCGCTACGCGCTATGCCCGCAATACGAATGTCGTGGGCCCCTACGAAGTGCTGCAGCAGGGCGTGGACTACTACATAGACCCCACCAATCTCTGGGTCGCTCTCGTGAGCCCGCTGGGGCGCGAGGAGCGCCTCGCTGTCTCCTACACGGTCACCGGGCCCAGTGGGCGTGAGCAGGTGGTGGGGAGCGTGGGAGGTACTTTCCCACAGCAGCGTGGGCAGATTGGCCGTGACACTGTCAATCTGCTCTGGGACAACCAGGTGCTTCCTGGCGACTCCGCCTTCGATCGCGAGATCCGCTCGGTGTACCGGCTGGGAGGCGAGGAGCTGCAGCGGTCGAGCGTCTCGCTCAAGGTCGTGGTGGGGAGCAGTGGCGATCAGGAGAAGCCGGTGGCCGGCACCGTGGACACTTACCTCCAGCTCTTCGGCCTCGCGCAGCGCACCAACTCCTCCAGCTTCGACTCCGAGAATCGTCTCTGGCCCCGGACGACCGATCCGAACCAGGCGCTCAGCACGAGCGGCGGGCTCGGTGGCCAGAGCACGCTCCTCATCCGCGACTACTTCGTGGTCCTGCCCTCGCTCATGCCGTTTGCCGATTCGGGGCTGGTGCACGTGCCGAACCCGGTGAACGATTCGCTGTATCGTGTCACCGACGAGGACCTCGTTTCATCCCGGCGGCCGCCCACGCACTACCGACTCCGCGCTCGCTATTCCGCCGCGGGCGGTGGCGAATCGGGCTCGCTGATGCTGGGCTCAGTGCAGGTGCGCCCCAACTCCGAGCGCATCTTTCTCGAGGGGCGGCAGCTCGCGCGCGATGTGGACTACAAGGTGGACTACGAGCTCGGGCGCGTGTCGTTCGTCCGGCCCGACACGCTCTTCTCGCGTCCGCGCCAGGTGAGCGTGCAGTACGAGGAGAACCCGATCTTCGCGACCGCGCCCACTTCCATCCTGGGAATGGCAGCCGAGTTCCCGAGCGAGCACGGGCAGCTCGCCATCACCGCGCTGTCGCAGTCCCAGAAGACGCCCTTCAACCGCCCGCCACTCGGCTTCGAGCCGGCCTCCTCGCTGCTCGCCGGCGTGAGCGGAGACTTTACCTGGGAGAGCAAGCTGCTCACGCGCATCCTCGACAAGCTTCCGCTCGTCGACGCCACCACGCCGTCCACTGTGAACGTGCAGGGCGAGTTCGCCACCAGCAGACCGCGCCCCAACTCCGCCGGCGCTGCTTACGTGGAGACCTTCGAGGGGCAGGGCGGGGTGACGGTGGATCTGCAGGAATCCGCATGGCGCTACGGGAGCCAGCCAGCGGTGCCGAGCTCCGGAGTGCGCCTGGGCGGTGTGCCGTACGATTTCCCGCTCGACAGTGCGACCACCATGGCCTGGCAGAACCTGGGCGTGGTGCCCGACCCGGCCACGCGAGGCGGGAGCGCGATTCGGTTCTTCCCCGAACAGATAGACTCGCAGTTCGTATTCATCGGCGGGCAGTCGTTCCGCTCGCCCGAGACTGTGCTCTGGCTATCGCTCTATCCGCGCAACGTGGGCGGACTCCCCAACGCCGCCGGGCGCTACCAGTGGCTCCTACCAGATGCGGGCGTGACGGGGAGTGTGGGCGGCAGAACGTGGCGCTCGCTCAGCCAGTCGCTCGATCCCACTGGGCTGGATCTCTCGCACGTGGAGCAGCTCGAGTTCTGGGCACTCATCGACACGAGCACCAGTGCGCGCGCCAGGGATCCCGCTCTCGTCTTCGACTTCGGCGAGATCTCGGAGAACACCATAGCATTCGCGCCGGAGTCGCTCACCGTGCGGGCCCCGGGCGGTGCATCAGGTGTGGATTCCGTCTTCACCGGGCGCCGGCTGCAGGGCTTCGATCAACTAGCGACGGAGCGCGATTCGGTGACTCGCTCGTTCGACGTGGCGCGCAACGATCGCGGGCTCCCGGGCGACGTGGTCGACACGCTAGTCGTGCGCGACGTACCGGGCGGTACCACCGAGGTGCGCTACAACATACCGATCTGTCAGCGCGGCCCCGTGCCGGTCCTCGCGCTGGGCGATGCAACGGCCAACTGTACCGTCGGCAACCGCCGGTTGGACGAAGAAGACCTCGACCGCGATGGCTTCCTCAATGTTGCCAGAGAGGCACGCAACTCCGAGCAGCTCCTGCGCTACGTGGTGGACCTTGGCAACCCGGCGGCGTACGGGCAGGTAGGACGCTGCTATCACACCCTCACCGATACCTCCTCCGGCGGCGGAGCGCGGCCTGTGTGCTGGGTGCAGTTCCGCGTGCCCTTCAGCGCTCCCACCGAGCAGCTCAACAACCCACTGGCGCGCCGGATCAGGTCGATGCGGATCACCGTGGTGTCCGGCCCCAGCGCCGTTGTCGACGACGAAGCCTTCACCCGGCTCGCTATCGCCCGACTCAGACTCACCGGGTCGCCGTGGACCAAGCGCACCGACCGGGCGATTGCCGGCATCGCGGGCGATGCCAACTCGGGCGGCACCGGCACCGTGATAGCCACCACCATCGGTACGCAGGACCGCGACGCCCGCGGCGGGCCACGCTACGAGTCCCCGCCCGGCGTGACCGACGAGCCTGACAGCAAGGGCAGCGCCTACTCGCCCGGTACCATCCAGGTGAACGAGAGCTCGCTGCGCCTCATCGCAGTGAACGTCCCTCTGCTCAATCGCGCTGAGGCCTATTATCGCTTTCCCGAAGGCGAGAAGAACTTCATGGGATATCGCGAGCTACGCGTGTGGGCGCGCGGGCGCGACAAGGGATGGGGCACGGCCGGCGATCTGCAATTCTTCCTCAAGATCGGGAGCGACGCCGACAACTTCTACTTCTATCGCACGCCGGTGAACGAGGGTCCGTCGCGCGATTCCTGGCTGCCTGAGATCCAGGTGGACCTGCGCCGCTTCTACGATCTGCGCGCCCAGGTGGAGAACGCATTTCTTCACGGCGGTGACACCCTCGCGTGCCACGGTCTGGACTCGGCGCTCGTCGTCTCGTCACAGGGCACCGCGTCGCGCAGCGCGCAACGCTTCGCGGCTTGCGACGGCGGCTACATAGTCTACACCAGCAACCCCGGGCTCAACCCGCCCAACCTGGCCGCCGCGCAGGAGTTGGCGGTCGGGATACTGCGCGTGAGCGACGCGGGGCAGGGCAGTGGCGGAGCCATCTCCCCCTCTGATAGCCTCGAGCTGTGGGTGGACGACATCCGCCTCACCGGCGTGGTGGACGAGCCGGGCTACGCTGGACAGATCGGGCTCTCGGTCGCGGCGGGCGACGTGGCGACATTCCGGGTGAGTGCCAGTCGTCGCGATGAGAATTTCCGCCAGCTCGGTGAGCAGCCCACCTTCCTCACCGACAATCAGTTCAACCTGGCCTCGTCGGTGCGCCTCGACAGATTCCTGCCGCGCGCCCTGGGGCTCGCCTTGCCGCTCACCGTGAGCCATACCAGGGCGGACGGCGATCCGCTCTTCCTCGCGCGCTCGGACCTCCTGGCACCCTCGCTGCCCGGCGCGCGCACTCCCAGCAGTTCGGCGACTTCCTACACCCTTGCCGCCAGGCGCGCGCGACCGCTGGAGAACTCCGTCTTCGCGCCCATCGTCAACAACCTCGCGCTCAGCGGCACCTACATAGATGCATCTTCCCGGAGCGAGTTCGAGAGCGGGAACACATCGGCGCTCACCGGGGAGCTCGATTACAACCTCGTCCCCGCGGCGCGCACGGCCCAGACGCCAGATTGGCTCCGGCGCGCCATAGAGCGTCTTCCGGGCTGGTTGCGCGACACCGAGCTGCTGCGCTCCCTGCACGACGCCACCATCCGGTTGAACCCCACGCAGCTGCGCTTCACCAGCGCCTACGCTCGGAGGATGGACCACCGGCAATCGTTCTCGCTCCCCGTCGCCCTGGTCGACGACACCGCGCGAATGGTATCGGGGCTGGAGAATGTGTGGCGCAACTCGGCGGCTATCGAGCTACGTCCCTTCAACTCGCTCAGCGCACGTTGGAGCGTCTCGACACTTCGCGACCTGCGCGACTATGGCGACAGCACCAGCATCGCGGTGGTGGCCGGCTCCGAGCGCGAGCGCTTCCTGGGCCTCGACATGGGGCTGGAGCGCGAGCGGCAGATGTCCACCGTCGTCAGCGTTGCCCCGGCCATATCACCCTGGGTCAGGCCGCGCGTGGATTTCAACACCACCTTCTCGCTCCTGCGCGACCCCAACGCCCGGGAGATCGTCCAGTCCCTGGACACGACGGGTGACTATCGCCTGCCGCGCCGCTTCTCCAACGGCCAGGGGCTCGCCGTGAGCGCCACGGTGGACATCCCTCGCGCGATAGCGCTCTACGCCAGCGATTCGAGTCCGCTGCAGGCATTGAGGCGAGTCCTCTCGCCCATCGACATCCAGTGGCGCCGCGACCTGCGCTCCACCTTCGACGGCGTCCCGTTCGATCCATCGTTGGGCTACCAGCTCGCGCTCGGCGGGGAGGATGGCTTTCGCGAAGTGGGTGGCGCCCTCGCCACCAGCGCGGGCGTGTCGCACAACCTGGTGGTCTCGCACAGTCTCTACCTCCCTTTCGGGCTCAGCGTGACCGACCGCTACAGCCGCGTGCAGAGCACATCGTGGTCGCGCGTGGTGGACGTGCAGACATTGCTGGAGGCCGAACAGGAGACCTTCCCCGACCTCAGTGTGAGGTGGAACTACACTCCACCGGCATTGCTGCGCGACGTGATCACCAGCGTGGGTGCTCAGGTGGGTGCACGCGTTACTTCGGCGCGGTCCTTCCAACCCACCGCAGGCGATGCCTCATTCATCTTCGGAGCGGGGCTGCGCACCGAGCAGACCCTGCGTCAGTATCCCCTGAACGGTTCGCTCACCTGGGCGATCCTCGGCGGCTTCTCGACCAGCGCCGGCTGGACACGCGCCGAGCGTAGAGAGGTGCGCAGCGGCGGCCTCATAGAGGGCAGTCAGAACGACGTGAGCATGGATGTGGCTAAGGTCATACCGCTTCCCACGAGCTGGAACCTCCAGAGCAACCTCCTGCGCACGCGGCTCGGCTATCAGAGCACCCATACCCAGAGCTTCTTCGTGCAGGACACCACCCACCGGCGGGTGACGGACAACGGTCGCTGGGCCGTGATGCTCAACGCCGACTCCGACGTGTCGGAAACCCTGTCCCTCAGCATGTTGTTGATGCGAGTGCTCACCTACGACGACGCGTACGATCGGAAGTTCTCGCAGACCGTACTCTCGGTAGTATTCCATCTGCTCTACGGCGTGGGCGAGCTGCCCTGATCGCCCGCGAAGCGGAGGGTGGTCCGGCCCGGCTCTCCATGCAGTAGCTTTATTGCCAACCCCATCGTCCGTCGGCCGTGCGGCTGGCACTCGATCCGTCAACCATCCTGGAGCCTGACCTGTGAGAACACTCGGTGCGCTCATGATATCTCTCTCGCTGGTCGCTTGTGGTCGAGAGCGGGGGCCGCGGACCAACTTCAGTGGCGAGACGGCGCTCGGGTATGTGAAGACCCAGCTCGACTTCGGCCCGCGCATCCCCGGATCGGAGGCTCACCGTCGTACCGGCGACTGGATCGTGGCTCAGATGCGGGAGCGCGCCGACACAGTCATCGAACAACAGTGGACCCATGTGACCGAGAGTGGCGACACGTTGCCGATGCGCAACATCCTCGCTCGCTATCGTCCACGCGCTTCCGAGCGCGTGCTCTACGTCACGCACTGGGACACGCGCCCCATCTCTGATGCCGCCACCGATCCCGCCGAGCGTCAGCTACCGGTGCCCGGTGCCAACGACGGTGCTTCGGGCGTGGCACTGTTCATAGCGTTGGGCGACGTGCTCCAGCAGACCCCGCCCACCGTGGGGCTCGACCTGTTGTTCGTGGACGGCGAGGACTTCGGCGAGTTCCCCAACGGCGCCGACAACCAGACAGCGGGTGATGTCCTCATCGGATCGAGGTACTTCGCGCAGCACCTCCCATCGCCCGGGTATCTCCCCCTCTACGGAGTCCTCTGGGACATGATCGGCGACCGCGACCTGCAGATCTTTCAGGAGGGCTTCTCGATCCAGCGGGCCCCCGAGGTAGTGCAGCTCGTGTGGCGAGAGGCGGCCGACCTGGGATACTCACGCTACTTCATTCCCCGCTCCGGCCAGGCCATCACCGACGACCACGTCCCCCTCCTCGACGCCGGCCTCCATGTGATCGACGTGATCGACATCGACTACCCACCCCATCACACCCCTCGCGATACGTTCGACAAAGTCTCCGCGGCGAGCCTGCAGATAGTGGGCGATGTTGCCCTCTCGCTGGTGAGCGGGGCACGGTGAGGAAGTACGGGGGGCAGGGGCGGGAACTGCTTACCTGCAGCACGGAGAACTGCAAGAGAACGGCAAGCGAGACGGCAAGAGAGAACTGCCACAGCCAATCACGACGGCCGTGAACCACGGAGGTACTGAGACGCGGTGGGAACCACAGCTGCGAAAGCCAGGGCAACGGCAACAGCCAATGTTTTTGGGGATCGCATCCGGGCCTCCTCTCCCCGAGACGAGCGGGATATGAGGGGGCAAGGAGCCCCGAGTGCCGCGCCCGGAGTGCAGGTGAAGAGCAGTTCCCAAAGCTTCCTGGTTTTCAGCCGTTGCAGTTGGCAGTTGCCGTTGCTGTTCTCTTGCAGTTCTCGCTTGCCGTTCTCTTGCAGCTCTCCGTGCTGCAGGTAAAAGCCGTTCGCAGTTCAGCCGCGCCACCGCGGTTCGCGTTGTTCTGCTCCTGTGCGACGTGAAGCGATGATGCGTGGGAGAAGGGGGGCGCTACATTGGCGCCCATGCCTACTCCGTCTGAGCGCAGGGCGCTTCTCTTCTTGTCAGGGCTCATGGTCCTGGGGAGTGGGGTGCGTGCGTCTGCGGCGCTGAGCGGAGCGGAGAGGGCGCCGGGTGGTCAGCCGGCGCTGGAGCGGCAGATCGCGGCGGTCGATACGGCGTGGGCGCGACAGGCGAAGAAGAAGGAGTCGAAGACGCGGAGCAAGAAGACCACCGGCAGGAAGCCGCGAGCCGCGAGAGGCAGGGCGATCAGTCAGTCGGGTGGCGAGGTCCAGCGGACCATCTTCTACGTGGCCCCGGAGTCGGCCTCGGAGTCGGAGAAGGTAGACCTCGACGTCGCCAGCGCAGCGGAGATCGAACGGCTGCCCAGGATCGGCCCGGTGCTGGCGGCGCGCATCGTGGCGGACCGGGATTCCCTTGGCCCCTTCGGGTCGCTGGAGGGGTTTCGCCGAGTCAAGGGAGTGGGGCCGGCCCTCGCGCGTACAGTGTCCTCCCACGTGACGTTTTCCCTACGCCCGCGTCCATCCGGTGTGAACGAGGGGGCCGGGGAAGGGTCCCCAGGGAGGGCCCGCCGCCGGCCGCGTCGATCCGAATCACCCTGACGCGTCCCCACGTTGCGGCACGCTGGTTCGATCCGTCCAGCCTATGAAGTGATTGCAAACCGCTGCTAAATCGGTAGTACTACCCCATTCTGGGCGAACATGGCCGCACCAGTAGCTGCTGCTACCAGTGAACGCCTCGGCGAAATGCTCATTCGCGAGGGGCTGATAACACAAGAGGCGCTGGAGATGGCGCTTCAGGAGCAGAGAAACACCGGCATGCGTGTGGGCTACAACCTGGTGAAGATGGGCTTCGTCAACGAAGTCGAGCTCACCCGGATGCTAGCGCGCCAGTTCCGCATGCCGGCCGTCGATCTCAGCAACTTCGAGGTGGACTCCAGGATCGCCAAGCTCATCCCGGCAGACCTGGCGCAGCGGCACCTCCTGCTCCCACTCAAACGCGAGGGTCGCACGCTGACCGTCGCGATGGCCGACCCATCGAACCTGGTCGTCATCGACGACCTCAAGTTCATAACACGTTACGACATCTTCCCCGTTATCGCCGGGGAATACACGCTGCGGCACGCCATCGACAAGTACTACGGCGAGGCGGCCGACGCGGCGCTGCAGAGCATCCTCCAGGACATCGACAACGACGACAACGTCGAGGTCGTGGAGGAGCACGAGGAAGAGGTCAGCGCCGCCACCCTCGCCGCCGCGATCGACGACGCGCCGGTGGTGAAGCTCATCAACGGCATTCTCACCGATGCCGTTCGGCGAGGCGCGTCGGACATTCACTTCGAATGCTTCGAGAACGAGATGCGCGTGCGCTACCGCATCGACGGCGCGCTGATGGAGATCATGAAGCCGCCCATGAAGCTGAAGGCGGCGCTCGTATCGCGCTTCAAGATCATGGCGAACCTCAACATCGCCGAGCGCCGCATCCCGCAGGACGGGCGCATCAAGCTGAAGATCGGGAAGAAGGTCATCGACTACCGGGTGTCCACGCTCCCCACGCTCTTCGGCGAGAAGATCGTACTTCGAATCCTCGACAAGGGAAACCTCACCCTCGACCTCGAGAAATTCGGTATCGAACCGCGCGCCGAGCAGGACCTCATGGAGGCCGTCACGAACCCCTACGGCATGGTGCTCGTCACTGGCCCAACGGGTTCCGGAAAGACGACCACCCTGTACTCGGCGCTCTCCAAGGTCAACAACATAGACGTCAACATCATGACCGCCGAGGATCCCGTGGAGTACAACCTCTTCGGGATCAACCAGGTTCACGTGCGCTCCGATATCGGGCTCACGTTCGCCGCGGCGCTCAAGGCGTTCCTGCGGCAGGACCCCAACATCATCATGATCGGTGAGATCCGCGACCTGGAGACGGGCGGTATCGCCATCAAGGCGGCACTGACGGGCCACCTGGTCATGAGCACGCTGCACACCAACTCGGCGGCGGAGACCGTGACGCGCCTTCTGGACATGGGTCTGGAGCCGTTCAACGTGGCGTCGGCCGTGAACCTCGTGCTCGCGCAACGCCTCGTACGACGGATCTGCAGCTCCTGCAGCGAGCGCGTGGAGTGGACTGACGAGCTCTACCATGCCGCCAAGCTCAAGCCAGACATGACCTTCGGCGAGATGCGCTATACCGACGAGGCGATCCAGAACATGAAGAAGGCGGCCACCAAGGCGGCTGCCCCGATCGTGAAGGATTTCAACCTCGATACCAGGGTGAGCGAGCTCCCGCTATTCCACGGCCGCGGCTGCGATGCGTGCGCTGGCAACGGCCTGAAGGGTCGCCAGGGCCTGTACGAGGTGATGGCCATGACCCCCCGGCTCCGCAAGCTCATCCTCCAGAACGTCGGCGCCGACAGCATCCGCGACGCCGCCATCGCCGACGGCATGCTGACCCTGAGAATGGACGGCCTTCTGAAGGTGATGAAGGGCATAACCACGCTGGAGCAGGTAATCCGCGAGACGGCAGCGTAACTACGGGGTTCAGGGGGCAGGGTTCAGGGTTCAGGGAACGGCTCGTGGCGTCGAGCCCTCTACCCCGAGGCAGTTCCTGCCCCCTGAACCCTGAACCCTGAACCCTTGTTTTTACCCCGCCCCACCCT
>DATCXG010000621.1:0-2757 GCA_036565945.1 Gemmatimonadaceae bacterium | reverse complement strand
CACCGTGGTAGCGGCGCGCGTCACTCCCCGTCTGGTGGCGAACCGGAGCCGCGTGCTCGCCCTCATCCGTTCGTGCGCGCGGCTCATCGAGCGGACGGGCGGCGGTCCGGTTCCAGCGGTGTACGGCAGCCGCGTGGAGGTACTGCACAACGTGTACGGTGGCGCCTACGGTCGAGCACTTCCAGCCGCTCGCGACGCGGCAGCGCTGCTGGAGCGCGTGGCCGGCATCCGCCTGGACGACAGCTACAGCGCCAAGGCCTTCACCGCGGCGCTCGCCCTCGCGCGGCAGGAGCCAGGGCGCGTACTCTTCTGGCTAACCTTTGACAACAGGGGGCAGGGTTCAGGGGAACTACAGAGGGATCAGGAAGCAGGGATCAGGGATCAGGAACTACCTCGGGGTAGAGATCTCGACTCAAAGGCTCTTTCTGATCCCTGATCCCTGCTTCCTGACCCCTTGTAGTTAAGGCTAGGCCTTCGCCGCGGGGGAGGTCATGCCCGCGGGGTCCAGGATCTCATCCAGTTGCTCGCGGGTGAGCAGACCTCGCTCGCACACCACGTCGTAGACACTGCGTCCCTCCTCCAGGGCGACCTTGGCTACCTGGGTGGCAGCCTCGTAGCCAATCGCGGGGAGGAGTGCGGTCACGACGCCAATGGAGTGCTCCACGAACGAGCGCATCCGATCGGGGTTGGCTGTGATACCAACGATGCACCGCTGGCGTAGCACCACGCAGGCGTTGCGCAGCGACTGCAACCCGCCCAGGAGCCGGTACGCTATCACGGGCTCGAAGACATTGAGCTGAAGCTGCCCAGCCTCGGCCGCCATGGTGACCGTCACGTCGCCGCCGATCACATCGAAGCACACCTGGTTCACGACCTCGGGGATCACGGGATTCACCTTTCCCGGCATGATCGACGACCCGGGCTGTCTCGCCGGGAGGTTGATCTCGCCGAAGCCCGCCCTGGGGCCGGAGCTCAGGAGCCGGAGATCGTTACAGATCTTCGAGAGCTTCACTGCACACCGCTTCAGAACGCTGGATACCTGCACGAAGACGCCAGTGTCGGCCGTGGCTTCCACCAGATCGGGAGCGGTGATCAGTGGGAGACCAGTGACTTCCACCAGGTGAGCGCGCACCCGCTCGGCATAACCGGCCGGGGCCGTGATCCCGGTCCCGATCGCGGTGGCGCCCATGTTGATCTCCCGCAGCAGCGCCTGCGTCTCCTTCAGGCGGTCGATGTCCTCGAGTATGGTGTGGCCGAACGCGGCGAACTCCTGGCCGAGGGTCATCGGGACAGCGTCCTGCAACTGCGTACGTCCCATCTTGAGCAGACCAGCGAACTCCGTACCCTTGTCGAGGAATGCCAACGCCAGGTCCTGCATCGCGGCCATGAGGTCGTCGATGGCAGCGTGGATCGCGAGCTTCACCGAGGTGGGGTAGACGTCGTTGGTGGATTGCGAGAGGTTGACGTGGTTATTGGGGTGAACCACCGCGTAGTCACCGCGGCGACGGCCCATGAGCTCGAGGGCGCGATTAGCGATCACCTCGTTGGCGTTCATGTTGGTCGAGGTCCCAGCGCCACCCTGGATCATGTCCACGAGGAAGTGCTCATGATGCCTTCCGGAGCGGATCTCTCTGGCTGCGCGCACTATGGCGTCGCTCACTTCGGGCTCGAGCAGGCCAAGGTCTCTGTTCGCGAGCGCGGCAGCCTCCTTCACGGCGGCCAGAGCATTCACGAGCGAGGGGTACTCGCGTAGCGGGTCGCGAGTGATGGAGAAATTCTCCAGTGCGCGGAGCGTCTGGACACCGTAGAGGGCCTCGTCCGGCACATCGCGCTCGCCGAGCAGGTCGTGTTCCGTCCGTTGCTTCCCACCCACGAAGCCGATCATGCGACCGTGGCCAGCAAGGGTGGCATCGGCAGCGCGCAGGCGTCGCGAGACCACGGCGGCGGCACGCGCCACCAGGGCCGCGAACAGCGATGGCCGCTCCTGGAGCAGCGAGCGCAGCTCGAGCATGTTCCAGAAGAAGATGGTCGTGTGCTCCAGCGTGCGTGCGCTCGTGCCGTGCGGCTCGTCGGCTGCGAGGAGCACACCCTCGCCCAGAGCCTCGCCTGCTCCGAGAGTGGCGAGTCGCATCACCCGAGAGGCGGGCCCCTTCTCGATCGCCACGCTCCCTTGCTCTATGACCGCAAGCAGGCCGCGCGGATCGCTCTCCTTGAAGATGAATCGGTCCTCATCGAAGGACGCGTGCTCCATCGCCGCAGCGAGAGCATCGAGATCCGACTGGGTGAATCCTTCGAAGAGTGAGAAACGCGTGAGTTCGGCGCCCCGGTCTGATATTGACATGGCAAGCTGAAGCTACACCGGATCTCTCACTGGCGGCAACAGTCGCAGCGCGGGTATTCTCCCAGGATGTCGTTGCTACAGGCACATCTCATATGCGTGGCGCTGGTAGTCGTCGATCTCGTCGCTCGTACATGGCGTTTCCAATGGATCCTCAGAGGGATGCGCTTCCGGGTGTCGTTCGTGGAGGTACTGGCGCTCAACAGCGTGGGCGACGCCGCGTCGGCCATCACTCCGCTCCGCGTGGGTGGCGAACCGGCACGGCTGGCCGCGCTCACGCACGCGCACGTTCCGCTCTCCGCGGGGGTAGTGGCGGCAGTAGTCGAGGTGTTCGTGATGTGGCCACTGGTCATCGCGGTGGCAGGCTGGCTGGCCCTCGTGTACGCGCCCAGCTGGTGGCGTGCCGCACAGCCGCAGCT
>DATCXG010000467.1:0-3595 GCA_036565945.1 Gemmatimonadaceae bacterium | reverse complement strand
GCCGGCGGTGGCCACTGCTGGTGTGGCCGCGAGGCGTCCCTCGGCCGAGGCCCGATCCGTGGCCCGGTCGGCGTCGATGCGTCCCGCGGAGGACATGCGACTGGCCGCGAGGATGGCGCTCTGCGTGGTTGCGGTGAGACGGGGAGACTGCACCGCCTGTACTGCCACGAAGCCGAGGACGGGGAGAAGGAGGACGAATGGGAGGAGATCTTTGCGCTTCATCACGCTTGTGACCGAGAGACTTTGGCTACGAGCTCGGAGAGAAGATTTCTGGAGGGATCCAGGGCGATCGTCCAGCGCACGCTGCCCTGTTCCGCTCCGTGTTGAATGACGAGCGAGCTGGGCCAGATGGCACAGGCGTGCGACTGCCGATGTCGTTCCTCACCGGCTTCGGTGAGGTAGTGCCGGTACGGTTCTGATAGCCGCGGGCAGAAGGGGGCTGAGGTTGCTCCGCTAGCCGGTGGTCCGGGGATCAGGGATGGAGGAGACCTAATGTGGGTGCGTCGAACGCGTTCTGGAAGGACATTTCGTGACCCACCGCACAAATAATATTACAACGAGCTGGGCCGTGGGTTCCAGGGGGGGCGCGGTTTTGAGGATAGCGGGTACTGTTTTCGAGCTGCCGGGGTGCGGTGTCCAGGAGATCGAGGACGCGCTCCTTTCCCGGGGCGGGATGGCCGATATCTTGACGTCACACGGCCAGGGGCCAGCTCTTCACTCCGGCCTTCGCGCACCGCAGCGAGGATCGTATGGAACTGATCGGAATTCATCACCTCACGGCCATCTCGGCGAAGATCCGCGAGAACCATGACTTCTACACGAAGACGGTGGGCATGCGTCTCGTGAAACGCTCCGTCAACCAGGACGATGTGAGCGCATACCATCTCTTCTACGCCGATGCCAAGGGGAGTCCAGGGAGTGATCTCACCTTCTTCGACTGGCCCGTGCCCCGCGAGCGGCGCGGGACGCGTGCTATCACGCGAACCCACCTGCGCGTTGCTGGACTCGAGGCGCTGGAGTTCTGGGCGCAGTATCTCGGCGAACATGGGGTGACCGCTGGCGAGATCGTCGAGCGCGATGGTCGGTTGACGCTCGACCTCGAGGACCCGGAGGGTCAGCGGCTCTCGCTTGTGGATGACCAGGGCACGGGAGAGGCGCATCCGTGGGAGCGGAGCCCCGTACCGGCGGAGCACCAGGTACGTGGCCTCGGACCGATCTTGCTGAGCGTGCCGAGCCTGCGGCCCACCGACGTCATCCTCCAGAAGACGCTCGGCATGCGCCCGGTGCGCGAGTACCAGCACCCGGAAAACTCGCGGCATACGGTGCACGTGTACGAGATGGGCCGGGGTGGCGCGCACGCGGAGCTGCACGTCGCCGTGCAACCAGAGCTCTCTGCCGCGAGTCAGGGCGCTGGCGGCGTGCACCACGTGGCCTTCCGCACTCCCACGTACGATGAATACGACGCCTGGGCGGAGCGACTGGTGGAGCACGAGATTCCCAACAGCGGACCGGTGGACCGCTACTGGTTCCGCAGTCTGTACTTCCGTGAGCCCAGCGGCATCCTGTTCGAGATCGCCACCGACCTGCCCGGCTTCGGGGTCGACGAGGACGAAGCCACGCTTGGCGAGAAGATCGTCCTGGCCCCCTTCCTCGAGCCGCGCCGTGCCGAGATCGTTGGGAGGCTCAAGCCCATCGACTGAGCAAACCGCGAGTCCTAACTGCTTGAACCACGGAGGCACGGAGACACGGAGAAAAGCGAAAAGCTTTGGGAACGGCTCTACGCCTCTGGCTCCGGGCGCAGCACTCGAGGCTCCTGAAAACCTCTGGCTCCGCCCTGCTCGGCGAGAGGAGGCTCGAATGCCATCCCCAAAAACATTCGCTTTTGCAGTTGCCTTGTAGTTTGCAGTTGCAGTTCCTCCGTGCCTCCGTGGTTCAAGCAGCTCCTGAAGTTGGCGTACGGCAGTGTTAGCGCGACGACTCATAAACGACTTGTGGGCACGTGCCGGCTCTCACACGCCGGCGTACCACTCGTAGCCCTGATCGCTCCAGTAGCCGCCATTGCGCACGGGCAGGAAGACGACTCTGGTGAGGTACTTGGTGCTCTTGTAGCCCAGCTTGACTGGCGAGTACATCCGCGCCGGTCCGCCGTGTGCCGGGCCGAGGAAGTGCCCATCGATTCCGTAGGCAATCAGCGATTGTGGATGCGTGGCGCTCTCGAGGTCCCAGCTCTCGTGATAGCCGTCGTCGAACGACTGGAAGTCCACGTACTGCGCCTCGGGGAGGAGGCCTGCGACCCTGGCGATCTCGCTCACTCGCACTCCGGTCCAGGTGGAGACGGCCGTCCACCCCTCCACGCAGTAGTGGTCCAGCCGCAGGGTGACGCTGGGCAGACTCGCGAGTTGCTCGAGCGTGAGTCGCATGGGCCGGCGCACGAGGCCCCCTACCTCGAGAGACCAGGGCCCGCGAACTGATGGATCCCATACGGGCACGTGGTCCGAGATGTAGTAGCTGGGGAACGCGTCACCGGCCGTCACGGCCTCGGGTGCCGGGCGGTCCATTGTCGTGTGCCGCAGCAGTAGTCTCTCTATCTTCTCGTTCCGCCCCTTGGCGGATTCGAGGAACGGGCGCGCCCAACGCGGCCCATGAGAATCGCACGCGGCGAGGAATGCCGTGAGCGAGAGTCCGCTGGTGCCGAGGAATCGCCTCCTGTCCATCGTCATCGTCCGTCCTCCTTTTCCAGACCACCTCCCGCGCGCTGGCGGTTGCGCGGAAGCAGGTGGTAGAAGGGGCGTGCATTCCGCTCTTCGGGGGAGTTCGCGGGGTTGTACTTACCGGTGATCATCGAGCCAATGGAGTATGGGTCGGTGGTAAGTACCATGAACACGTGGGCCACTATCAGCGCCACGAGCACGACCGTGAGCACGAAGTGCCAGTAGCGCGCCCACACATAGCCGCCGAACAGGTTGGTGAGCGGCGCGAGCTGCACCGGCTTCCAGATAGCGATCCCCGTGGCAACCTGTAGTGCCGCGATGATCGGCAACGCGAAGTACGCCGAGCGTTGTAGTGCGTTGTACTTCCCCTGGCGCGGATGATCCTTGCGAACGAAGAGATAGAACCTGGCCATCTCCACGGCATCGCGTAGCAGGCCGCGCCTCGGGTAGAGCGTGCGCCATTCACCGTGCAGGTAGATGAAGCCCACGTAGATGAGGCCAGTGATCACCAGCACCCACATCATCGCGAAGTGCCAGTTGCGCGCACCGGCGAGCCACCCGCCGAAGGTGAGCCAGTGCGGGATGGGCTTTCCCTCGAAGGGATAGCAGCAGAAAGTCTCGCCCTTGCGGTGGAATGCGGGATACGCGTTGAAGATGCGCAGCCCGCTCCCCACCATGATCGCAATGGCTACAGCGCTTACCCAGTGGGTGAGTCGCACCACCCAGTGATGCCGTTGCAGCACGAAACCTCCGGGCCCAACCTGGTATGTCCGATGATATTCTGCTTTGCGCGTGTGCGCGAGCGGTGCGTTGGTGCCGGGCGCATTCGACGCGGACGCGGCCATTTTACTTTTTGCGTGTGCGAGCGAGCCGCGCGACTGCCA
>DATCXG010000462.1:0-2310 GCA_036565945.1 Gemmatimonadaceae bacterium | reverse complement strand
GCAGTCGCGCGCTCACGGCAGCGTTCGCGATCGGCGGTCTGGTGGCGGCGCGGGCATTCCTGCGCGCACGACGGGCATACGACCTGTCTGGTAAAGTGGTGCTGATCACTGGAGGTGGGCGCGGTCTCGGCCTGGTGCTGGCGCGTGAGTTCGCCAGGCACGGTGCTCGGGTGGCCATCTGCGCTCGTGATCCGCGGGAGCTCGAACGTGCGCGCCTCGGTCTCGCGAGCGGTGGGGCGGAGGTGCTCGCACTTCAGTGTGATGTTACCGAGCGCTTGCAGGTCGACGCACTGGTACACGACGTGATGGAGAAATGGGGAGCGATCGACGTCCTGGTCAACAACGCCGGTGTGATCCAGGTGGGTCCCGTACGCACGATCACGCGTGAGGACTACGAGGAGGCGCTGCAGACCCATTTCTGGGGGCCGCTCAACACCATATTGGCGACCATGCCGGCGATGCAGGCGCGACGTGCGGGGCGCATCGTGAATATCTCGTCAGTGGGCGGGAAGATCAGCGTGCCGCACCTGCTGCCATACTGCGCCAGCAAGTTCGCGCTCACCGGCCTTTCCGAGGGGCTCCGCACGGAGCTCGCGCGCGACAATGTATTCGTCACCACTGTCTGTCCGGGGCTCATGCGCACGGGGAGCCCGCGCAACGCGTACTTCAAGGGACGGCATCGCGCGGAGTATGCCTGGTTCAGCATCAGCGACTCGACACCGCTGCTGAGCACCAGCGCGGAGCACGCCGCGCGGCGGATCGTGGTGGCGTGCCAGCGTGGTGATCCGGAGCTGATACTCCCATTCCTGACCAGGATGGCGGTCACCGTTCACGGGGCCCTACCGGGCCTCACGGCGGAGATCCTGAGTCTCGTGAACCGCGTATTGCCCGAAGCTGGTGGTGTGGGCACGGAGCGGGTTCGTGGCGCTGAGAGCGAGTCGTGGCTCTCTCCATCGCCGCTCACCGCGCTCGGAGACCGAGCGGCGATGGCGCACAACGAAATACAGTGAGCCTCGCCGTAGCTGTCATGCGGCCGGCGGTGTTCCGTCGCCGGCGTGCCGCGCCGCCTGTGCTGGAACTATGCGGATCCCACGAGCGAGGGTCTGTCCGACGGGGCATCGATCGGCGATGCGCAGCAGCCCCTCGTGCTGCTCCTCGGTGAGCGGCCCCGTGAGCTCGACTTCGCGCTCCAACTGGTCGATCCCCACCCTTCCCTCCTCACACCCCTCGCAGTCCTCCTCGTGGACTCGACTGTGCCGTAAGCGCACGCTGACTCCCTCCAGCGGCCACCCCCGACGGTCGGCGAACATCCTGATTGTCATCGCCGTGCACGAGCCGAGGGCCGCGGCCAGGTAGTCGTAGGGCGTAGGCCCAGCGTTTGTCCCACCCGACTCCACCGGCTCATCCGCGATCAGCGTGTGCCCCCGGGCCGAGATCTCCGTCACGAAGTCGCGATCTCCCGCTCTGACTACCACCTCGTTTGCCTGTGTCATGATGCACTTCGCTCGAATGGGTTTACCCCGGCCGAACTCGCGGCCTGGGGGTGCTACTCCGCGATCGTAACCGCCATCCCCGCTATCCGCTGCGAATGGTGGCGCTCGGGCCAGGGGATGTTGAGCCGCTCCCACATCGCGCCCATGTTGGGCGAGTGGTACACGCCGCGATTGTTCGCGGCGTATACCACACCCGTTTCTGATGGATCTGTCGCGAGCACGCTGATAGTGGTGCCCGCGGGATCCGGCAGCCCCTGCGACACCGCGCGCCATGGCTGGCCCGCGGCCCGGCGATAGATCCACGACTCGGCACCATCCGCGCTGTGGGCGGAACGAGCGCTCCGCGCCGTGGAGATGACCACGGTTTCGGGATCACTGGGATCTACAGCGAGCCCCCAGGCGTAGCGGTGCCGCAGGCCATCTTCGCGCCGCTCCCAGTTGGCGCCGCCGGTGCGGCTCTCGAAATAGCCGTCCCCGGCTGCTGAATACAGCCGATCGCGCGTTCGTGGGTGGGCGATGATGGTGTGAGTGTCGTACGGGCCGTCGGGCCTCCTGTCTACCCAGTTACGACCGGCGTCCGCGCTCCACACCAGCGCCCCGGCCTCGATGGCGACGAAGATGCGCTCCGGCATCCGCGGATCGGGCGCGATCCAGCGGACGTGGTGCGTGTCGGGCTGCGGCGGGAAACTCCAGGTTGGCGCCGAGGGCAGCCTGAGAAGCGATGGGCGCTCCTCCCACGTCACGCCACCGTCAACTGATCGGTAGAAGGCACTCGGTTCGGTGCCGGCGTACACGACAGCGTCGCCACCGTCGCCAC
>DATCXG010000440.1:0-3479 GCA_036565945.1 Gemmatimonadaceae bacterium | reverse complement strand
GTGAGCCCGGATCTCTACATAGCCTGTGGAATCTCGGGCGCCATCCAGCATCTTGCCGGGATGCGCACCTCCAAGACCATCGTGGCCATCAACAAGGATCGCGAGGCGCCCATCTTCAAGATCGCCGACTACGGCATCGTGGGGGACGCGTTGGAGGTCGTGCCCGCGCTCACGGAAGCTGTGCGAGCAGCGAAGAAGGGATGACCAGTCGTTCTTGTCTCACCACCCCCGCGTCTCGTACCTTGTTCACATGCCACCGTCTCCCGAGCGCTCGCTACCGGTGATCCCCGCGCGGCATCAGCCCGCGCTGCCGACCGAAAAATTCATTCTGCGTGAGCCGCCAGACGCCGAGGCGGTGCCCATGGATGTAGTGTTCGTGGGCGGTGGTCCCGCGGCGCTCGCGGGGGCGATCGAGCTCGCGCGGCTGGTGAAGCGCGATGCCGAGGAGGGCGGGTCGCTGGGCGAGGTGGAGATCGCCGTGTTGGAGAAGGCGTCCGCTCTGGGCGAGCACAACCTCTCGGGCGCCGTAGTGAATCCCGTGGCCTTCCGGGAGCTGTTCCCCGACCTGAAAGATGACGACTTCCCGTTCCGTGGGCCGGTGGGGAAGGAGCGCGTGTACTTCCTCACCCGTGGGAGAGCACAGCGTCTGCCCACTCCGCCCACCATGCAGAACCATGGGAATTACGTGGCGTCCATCTGCGAGATCGTTCGCTGGATGGGGGAGAAGGCCGAGGCAGCGGGAGTCAACATCTTCACCGGCTTCCCCGTGGAGTCGCTACTGGTGGAGGGAGAACGCGTAGTGGGTGTGCGCACTGCGCCGTCCGGGCTCCAGCGCGACGGAACACCCGGGAGCGGCTATACGCCGCCCACCGATCTCACCGCGCGCGTGACCGTGCTCGCCGAAGGGACGCGCGGTTCGCTCTCGCAGGCATATCTCCAGTGGAGAGGCATCGCGTCGCGCAATCCACAGATCTTCGCGCTCGGCGTGAAGGAGATCTGGGAGACCAAGCGCCCCCTCGATGCCATCGTTCACACACTCGGATGGCCACTCCCCAACGATGCATTTGGCGGGAGCTTCATGTATCCGCTCGAGCCCAACCTCGTGGCGCTCGGCATCGTGGTGGGGATGGACTACGGTGATCTCGATCTCGACGTGCACGTGCTGCTGCAGCGACTCAAACTGCACCCGTTCTTCAGGAAGTATCTCGAGGGTGGCGAGATGGTGGAGTGGGGCGCCAAGACCATCCCCGAGGGCGGGTACTTCGCGCTCCCCGAGCGCCGGCACGGCGACGGAGTCGTGATCGTGGGCGACTCCGCCGGCTTTGTGGAAGTATCGTCGCTCAAGGGCATCCACTACGCCATGCAATCGGGGATCTACGCTGCGAGAGCCATCTTCGATGCGCTGAAATCGGGTGACACATCCGCGCGTGCCCTGGAGCCGTACGACAGAATGGTGAACGAGAGCTACATCATGCGCGACCTGTACCAGCGGCGGAACCTGCGCCTGGCGTTCCAGGGATCGGGCGTGTACGTAGGCGGTGCGAAGGCAGCGTTGATGACACTCACCAAGGGAGCGTTCCCGGGCGGGATGATAATATCGGAGAGCGACGCCGAGGCGCCGCGCGATCGGGCGGACAGCGAGCCATTCAAGCCCGACGGCGTGCTCACATTCAGCAAACTCGACGCCGTGTTCAGATCGGGCAACGCCACGCGCGACGACATCCCATCGCATCTCATCGTGGGACAGGACGTGTCGGGTGAGGTGGCCGAGCTGTACCAGCACATGTGTCCTGCCGGCGTGTACGAGCGCGATGGCGACAGGCTGGTGGTGAGTCCGGCCAACTGCATCGACTGTAAGGCCACTGATAACATCGGGCCGCGATGGACGCCGAGGGAGGGCGGGAGCGGGGCGAAGTACAGGAGGATGTAGGCGCGGGAGGGGCGACGTCTCCCGCTTCCTCTCCATGCTGGCCGTCGAGCGAAAGGTGAGTGCCTCGACCCAGAACCAGGCGCAGAGCGCGCTGCTGTTCCTGTACAGAGGTGCTCCAGCAGCCACTTCCGTGGGTGGATGGAGTCGTCCGGGCCAAGGTGCCACGACGTCTGCCGACCGTACTCACTCGTGAGGAAGTGCGCGCGGTAATGGCCGTCCTTCGACCGCGCGACTGGCTTGTGGCGATGCTGCTATATGGCGCGGGCCTGCGACTCCTCGAGTGCCTGAACCTGCGCGTGAAGGACATAGACTTCGGGGCGCATCGGATAACCGTGAGGGGCGGAAAGGGGGCCAAGGATCGAGTCGTGCCCCTGCCGACGAAGGTGGATGCTCCTCTGGCTCAGCACCTCGAAAGAGTGCGATCATTGCACATGCGCGATCTTGCGGCCGGATCCGGCGAGACCGTTCTTCCGGGCGCCCTACGGCTCAAATATCCGCGCGCCGGTCGCGAGTGGTGCTGGCAGTACATCTACCCTGCGGCGCGGCAGTACACCGACCGGGTGACTGGCGAGCGTCGTAGGCACCACCTGCATGAATCCATGGTACAGAGAGCGGTGAACGCCGCTGTGGCACAGGCAGTAGTCGGCAAACGGGCGAGCTGTCACACCCTCCGGCATTCATTCGCGACGCATCTCCTCGAGGACGGCTACGACATCCGCACGATCCAGGAATTGCTCGGCCATCGGGATGTGAGTACGACGATGATCTATACGCACGTGCTCAACCGCGGCCCAGGTGGCGTTCGGAGCCCGGCGGACGCGTTGTGAGTGGATGGCCGCGCGGATGGTGGTGCCGCGTTAGGTCGCGTAGCTGGTGCGGATATGATGGCGATAATCCAGCTCATGTGGATCCTGGAGGTGGTTGCAGGTAGGCGAGTTGAGAGTGAGGGGCGGAGGCGGAGGGTTTGCGGATTAGGCTGCGTGGGTAAATGTTCGAAAGGAAATAGGTAGTTCTGTATAATTGGCGTTATGCCGAACCAAACATCTCCAGCTGGCGGGTGATGGAGCGACTCCTACATATCGCGTTCTGGCTGCTCATCGCGCTCGGTGTCTGCTTCAGTGTGCGAGCTTGGTTCGGCGTGGCCGGCGAGGATCCGGGAGAGGAACTGCACAGTTGGTGGCGCGCGACCTGGCTGGGTCCACTAGCACCCAGGGAGATGTTCACGGCAAGCGGCTGGCGAGCACGCCACACGGCCCTCGTCTGTGCCGCTCTCGCGGTACTTACTTTGGTTGCTCAAGCAGTTTGCACGTAGAATTCACGACCTTCGGCATAACGAGTCGCTGCAGCCGACGGCGCGTGTAGGGCAACCATGTGATCGCCTGGCGAGTGCCGTGATGAATAAGCATCTTCGTGCCTGGCTAGCTACGCGCCGCAGCTGAGCTTTGCGTTAGGTAGCTACGAGCATTCTTGTAGTTCTGGTAGTGTTGGCCCTCGAACTCGCTGCCTTCTCTGGGAGGTATAGATGCCTGCTCGACTCGCCCAGCTCGCG
>DATCXG010000438.1:0-3128 GCA_036565945.1 Gemmatimonadaceae bacterium | reverse complement strand
AGCGGCCGAGGGGCTGGGACGGCTCTATTCGGTGTCGGGTGATGTGCTGCACGGCGACAGGCGCGGCCGTCTATTGGGATACCCAACGCTCAATGTGGCGCTGCCGCCTCCGTCATCACACAAGCTCCTTCCGCCCCAGGGCGTGTACGCCGTGCGCGTGCAGACGCCAGTTGGCCCCTTCAGGGGTATGATGAACATGGGTCCGCGCCCTACTTTTGGTGATGCCGCCACTTCGCTCGAGGTGCACCTGTTCGATGCCTCGGCCGAACTGTATGGCGCGTACGTGAAGGTGGAGTTCGTGGCTCGGCTCCGCGAGACGCAAACTTTCCCCGACGCACAGGCGCTGGTCGCGCAGCTCGGCGTGGACGCGGAGCAGGCGCGACGTGCGTTGACTCGACTGTAGTAGCTCGGTAACGTTCAGTACTCTCCAATAACTCCTCCCATCTCTGCGTGGCATGGCCAATCTCCGGAACCGCCTTCTCATACTCCTAGCGCTCGTAGCCGCATCCGCCTGGGCGCTCTGGCCGCGCACAGTAACGGTGCGCGAGCGGAACAGGGCGGGCGTATTTCACGACACTTCATTCACTCGGGTGCCGCTCAAGCGCGGGCTCGACCTTCAGGGCGGAATGCACCTCGCGCTGGAGGTGGACGAATCCAGAGGCGTGGTCGCCAACAAGTCCGAAGCGATAGACCGCGCGCTGAAAGTCGTGCGCAACCGCATCGACGAGTTCGGCGTCTCCGAGCCGGTCGTCCAGAAGGTGGGGTCCGACCGAATCATCGTGGAGCTCCCCGGTGTCGATGACCCGGATCGTGCGAAGCAGCTCGTGGAACGCTCGGCGTTCCTCCAGTTCCAGATCACCGACGAGACCGGCGCGCTGGAGAAAGTGCTTCCGCGCATCGATCAGATCCTGAAGAATCAGGGCCTCACCGGCCAATCGACCACCGCTGCGCCAGCCCAGCCAGGAGGCGGGGCTCTGGCCGACAGCGCCCCGCAAACGGCGATCACATCGCTCTTCTCGCAGAGCGACAGTGCCGGCACGAGGACGGATACCGCGGCCGACAGCGCCGTGGCCGATTCCGGGCTCCTCCCGGGCGCCGCCGGCGGCGCGCTGAGCAGGTTCATTCAGCAGGGCCAGATGCCGGGCGAGTATTTCGTGGAAGACGCCAACGTCCCCACGGTGACCCAGTACCTCGACATTCCTGCCGTGAAAGCCGCGCTCCCGCCGGGGAAGGTCATCCACTGGGGCCAGAGCGAGGAGGAAGGGCCGGGCGTGACGGCGCTCTACGTCGTGGACTCCAGACCCATCATCACTGGTGAGTTCCTGGTGGACGCCAAGCCCGCCACCGATCCGCTGGAGGGTAACATTGTCCAGTTCACCCTCAACACCGAGGGGGGACGGCGCTTCCGGCAGGAGACGTCCAGGCACATCGGCGACTACATGGCGATCGTTCTCGACGATCGCGTGATGGGCCGCCCGCCCGTGATCCAGAGCGCGATAGGCACTCGCGGACAGATCACCATGCGCGGACAGCCGCTGCAGAAGACCCAGGATCTGGCGCTGGTGCTGCGGGCCGGTGCGCTCCCCGTGCCATTGAAGGTGGTGGAGTCGCGGCAGATCGGCGCGAGCCTCGGGCAGGACTCCATTCGTGATGGGGTCCGCGCCGGGCTGCTGGGCGTGGCGCTCGTGATCACGATCATGGTTGGCTACTACCGCCTCTCTGGGCTCCTGGCCGTGCTGGCTCTGTCGCTCTACATGCTGTTCACGCTTGCGCTGCTGGCTGGCTTCGATGCCGTACTCACCCTCCCAGGGATAGCGGGGCTGGTGCTCTCGGTAGGTATGGCCGTGGATGCCAACGTGCTGATATTCGAACGAATACGAGAGGAGCTCGCGCGAGGTAAAACCGTGCGAGCTTCGATCGACGATGGCTTCAAGCACGCCATGAGCGCGATCATCGACTCCGATGTCTCCACGATCCTCACGGCTATCGTGCTGTTCGAAGTCGGTAGCGGTCCAGTGAAGGGCTTCGCGGTCACCCTGATAGCCGGCATCTCGGCGTCCTTCGTGAGTGCGATTTTCGTCGTCCGTACTTTCTACAGCGTGTGGCTCCAGCGCGCGCACCGCCCCCAGACGCTGAGCATCTAAATGTTTCGAATCCTACACGACACCAAGGTCGACTTCATCAGGTTCTGGAAGATCACCACGGCCGTCACCGTGGCGTTCGCTCTACCGGGGCTGATCTGGCTAGCTTTTTCCGGGTACCGCTACAGCATCGAGTTCACCGGCGGGACGCTGATGCAGGTGGCCTTCCAGGCCCCGCCCGACGTGGCGAAGATCCGCAGCACTCTCGACGCCGCTGGTATCTCGGGTGCGGAGATCGCGCAGTTCGGGAGCGATCGCGAGTTCGTGATTCGGGCCCAGGACCCGCGTCATGTGGAGGCGCAGTCGCGGGGCGCCGAGTCCGTCGCCAACGACATCAGTGCCGCTCTTACCGGAGCGTTCGGACCTGGTAGCTTTACCGTTAGCCGTTCCGAGGCGGTAGGGCCGAAGGTCGGCGGAGAGCTTCGCACTAGGGCTGGGTTGGCAGTGCTCATCTCCTTCTTCATCACGCTGGCATACCTGGCATTCCGCTTCGAGTGGCGATTCGGCCTGGCGTCGGTCGTAGCCACCTCACATGACATCATCGGGACCCTGGTGTTCATCAAGTACATGGACCTCGAGGTCTCTCTGATGGTGGTGGGAGGCGTGCTCACGATGATAGGCTATTCGTTGAACGACACGATCGTCATCTTCGATCGAGCGCGCGAAGACCTGCAGAAGAAGCGAAAGGAATCACTCAAAGACACCCTGAACAGAGCGGTGAACGAGACGCTGCCGCGGTCCGTTCTCACCCACGCCACCACGATGGTCACCCTCATCGCCCTGGCGATTCTGGGGGGCCCGGTCATCCGGCCATTCACACTGGTCATGTTGTTCGGGGTTGTAACGGGCACGTTCAGCTCGATCTACGTTGCGCCGCCAATTCTGCTCTGGATCGAACACACGTGGCCGCGCATGGCGCGCATGAAGGCAGGCGCTGAGCAGCGTCCCGCCCGCGTCGGGAAGGGTGGCTCCGAGTCGACGACGGGG
>DATCXG010000434.1:0-5806 GCA_036565945.1 Gemmatimonadaceae bacterium | reverse complement strand
CGGCGGCAGCGCGTCCCGTGGTCGTCGCCTCCAAGCCGTTCGGGGAGTCGTATCTCCTGGCCGAGATGTTCGCGCAACTGCTCGAGGCGCGAGGGCTGGAGGTGGAGCGGCGGCCCGGACTCGGCGCCACGGGAGTGGCGTTCGCGGCGCTCCGTTCGGGCGCGGTCGATGTCTATCCCGAGTATACCGGCACCGGCCTGCTGGCCATCCTCCACGAAGCGCCCAGCGGCGACGCCCAGTCGGTGTTTGCCCGAGTGCGGCGGGAGTTTGCCGAGCGGTACGAGTTGTACTGGCTCCCACCACTCGGTTTCGAGAACAGCTACGCCATAGCCGTTCGTTCCGAGACTGCCGAGCGCTATGGATTGCGGACGCTCACGGACCTGGCGCGCGTCGCTCCGCAGCTCACTGCCGGACTCACGCCGGATTTCATCCAGCGCGCTGATGGGCTCCCGGGTCTGACTGGTGCGTACGGTATCCATTTCGCAGCCGTGCGCCCTCTCTCGCAGGCGCTCAAGTATCGCGCCCTGGCTACCGGCAGTGTGGACCTGGTGGATGGCTACTCCACCGATGGCCTCATCGCGCGCTACGATCTGGTGGTGCTGCGCGATGACAAGCATTTCTTCCCACCGTATCAGGCGGCAGCGCTGCTGGGAGCGCGACTGTGGCGCGAGAATCCACACGCCGTGGCGGTGCTGACGCAGTTGAGCGGCCTGCTCACTGACTCGACCATGCGCAGGCTCAACGCGCGTGTGGAGGTGAGCAACGAGCCTATCGCGCGGGTGGCGGCTGATGCGCTGCGCGAGCTTCACCTGGACACGCTCCCGGCCTCTGGCGCGCGTGTCGCGGATGGCGCCGGCACTCCGTCTTTCTGGCGCTACATGTGGGACCGCCGCGCATCGCTGGCCGGGCAGGCAGCCAGGCATGTGGAGCTGGTCATAATCTCTCTCCTTGCCGCCATTCTGCTGGCCGTGCCTCTCGCGCTGAGTCTCGAGCGCTCGAGCGGCGCGGCGGAACACGTGATACGCGCCCTGGGTGTGCTGGAAACGATCCCCAGCATCGCGCTCCTGGCCTTCATGATTCCGCTCTTCGGCGTGGGGTTCTGGCCGGCGATCGTGGCGCTCTGGCTCTACTCCCTGTACCCGATCGCGCGCCACACGTACACGGGAGTGCGTGACGCCGACCCGGCCGCGGTACATGCGGCACGGGCGCTCGGGATGACTCCCTGGCAGGTTCTTCGCTACGTGCGCACGCCCCTGGCAGCGCCCAGCATCCTCGCGGGAATCAGGACGGCGGCGGTGATCGATGTGGGCACTGCCACCCTCGCCGCTTTCATCGGCGCAGGTGGGCTCGGCGAGCCGATCGCGACAGGGCTCGCGCTCGCCGATACGCGCCTCATTCTCTCGGGCGCTCTCCCAGCGGCGTTGCTCGCCCTCGTCGTGGACGGGCTACTCTCGCGTGTCGAACATTGGACGACACCGGCGCCGCTACGGCACGCGGCCAGGCGGTGACCTGGCATTCGGAGCGCGCGGCACTTCCCTTGCCACCTGGTAGGGAGGGACGCACGGAGGGCTGCCTGGGAGCATCGATGCTCTGATCGTACTCCGGATGTGCGGGTGGAATCGATAGGAATGCTCGACGAACGCACACTGAGTCGACGGAGGAGCATCGATGCGAGAGAACTCGGAGAGGAACGGAGTGGTTCTACTGGGCGGGATCGGTCTGGGAGCCTTGCTCATGTACTTCCTCGACCCCAGCAAGGGTCGACGTCGCCGAGCGCTGGCGCGCGACCGAACCGTGCGCGCGTTGAGTCGGGCGGGGGAGAGAGTGGGCGGCCGGGCTCACGACCTGGGCAATCGCGCTGCTGGCATCGCTGCCAGGGTCGGCTCGCGCTCTGGCGAGGATCAGCCGTCGGACGACCTGATCGTGAAGCGGGTTCGTGCGGTCGTGGGGCACGTGGTGTCTCATCCCCGCTCGGTGATCGTCGCGTCGCACGAGGGGAACGTGGAACTGAGCGGGCCCATCATAGCGCGCGAGGTGGAAGGACTCCTCTCGCGTGTTCGGAAGGTGCGTGGAGTGCAGAGCGTGCACAGTCGCCTCGATGCGCACGATTGGGCGGCCGATGTGCCCGGACTCCAGGGCGCCGTGGAGCGGAGGAGCGGGGGAGGCGTCGGAGGTCTACTCGAGCGAGACTGGCCTCATGGGATGCGGCTTGCTGGCAGTGCGGCGCTCGGGGCCATGGCGGGCTATGGCACCCGGCGGAGCTGGCCGGTAGGCACCGCACTCGGCCTCACCGGCGCCGCTCTGCTAGCGCGTGGCTCTCGGAGCGCGGGGATTGCCGGCGATGTGCGCGATGTGCGCAGTCGTGGTGGGCGCGGCGCGGTGAGGCTGCGGAAGACCGTTCTGATCGACGCGCCTGTGGAGCAAGTCTTCGACTTCTTTTGCGAGTTCGAGAACTATCCCGCCTTCATGACCCACGTGCGCGATGTGCGAGAGATTGGCGACGATCGCACGCACTGGGTGGTCGACGGCCCGGACGGTGTTACCGTGGAATGGGATGCGGACACCACCAAAGTCGTGCCGAACGAGGAGATCGCCTGGCGGAGTGTGCGGGGCTCAGCCATCAGGCAGGCCGGCGTTCTGCGCTTCGAGCCAGCGCCGGCGGATGCGACGAGGGTGACGCTGCGCCTGTCATATGGTCCCCGCTCGAACGCCGGCGCTGCCGTTGTCACCTCTCTCTTCGGCTCCGATCCCGCCGAGGAGATGACCGACGCCCTCATGCGCGTGAAGACCTCCATCGAGAGCGGAAGGCGGTGAAGTGAGAGGAAGCAGGAAGCAGGGATCAGGGATCAGGAACTACGGGGTTCAGGGTTCAGGGGGCAGGGTTCAGGAACTGCCTCGGCGTGAAGAGCTCTACGCCAAGAGCCCTTTCTGATCCCTGATCCCTGCTTCCTGATCCCTGCCTTTCGAGGTCCGTGCTTCCTGATCCCTCTGTAGTTCCTGCCCCCTGAACCCTGAACCCTGAACCCCGTCGTTCCCGTCGTCCTCGTCGGGCATCCGTACCTTCCGGGCCAGGGTGGGGCGGGAGATTCCCAGGATGCGGGCGGCGGCGCTGCGGTTGCCGTTGGTGAGCTGCAACGTCAGGTGAACCGCCTCCCGCTCGATCGCATCGAGGGTCTTGCCCTCGGGGGGAATCCGGATCTCGCGCTGCTCCTCCCCCGATCGGACGGCCGGCCGCATGGTCCGGTGCTGGATCATGAGGTGCTCGGCGCGAATAACGCTGTCGTCGCTCAGGATGGCCGCGTGCTCGATGACGTTTTTCAGCTCGCGTACGTTACCGGGCCAACTGTGCGCACGCAGGGCCGCGATGGCCTCTGGCTCCAGGCTCTTGGCGGCGAGTCCTTGCTGCTGCGCCAGTTCAGCGAGGAAGTGGCGCGCCAGCGGCTCCACGTCGCCCACGCGCTCGCGCAGTGGCGGGAGTGTGATGCGGAAGACGTTGAGCCTGTAGTAGAGATCTTCCCGGAACTCCAGCCGCACCACGGCATCGTGGAGAGACGTGTTGGCTGCAGCCACGATACGGCAGCTGATCTCCACTTCATCCAGTCCGCCCAGGCGGCGCACGCGGCGCTCCTCCAGAGCACGAAGCAGCTTGGGCTGAAGGCGAGGCGGAAGTTCCGCGATCTCGTCGAGAAAGAGGGTGCCGCAGCCGGCCAGCTCCATCAGCCCGCGCTTCTGTGACCTGGCGTCGGTGAACGCGCCCCTCTCATGGCCGAACAACTCCGATTCGAGCAGCGTCTCGGGGATAGCCGCACAGTTGACAGCCACGAACGGGTCGCCCCGCGCGGGTCCTTCGTAATGGATCCCGCGCGCGAACAATTCCTTGCCCGTGCCTGTCTCGCCCACGATCAACACAGTGGTCAGGCGGCTGGACGCCACCTTACGGGCACGATCAAGTGCGTCGCGGAGCGTATCGCTCGACCCGACGATGCTCCCGAGCCCCAGATGCACCGAATCCTCCCATGGTGGTTCCGAGGGAGAGACGGTTCCAGCCCTTGAGAGGTAACTGCCATCGCCCTGCGGAGCCGTGCCTGATGCGCCAGGCGACTCCACTCGCGTCAGGGTGGAAAGTTCACGCGCGTGGTTGGGCTTGCTGGTGTGGTCGCCGGCTCGGGCTGAGGGCATGTCCGGTTCGAGTGGAGATCTGGTCCGTCGGCTACTCGGATGCATCGGCGAGGTGCTCCACTCCAAGCGCCGAGATACGGTGCTCAACCTTCTCGACGTCAACTACGGCGCCCACCTTCGTGAAGGTATGGAGCGCTTGCTGCCATGCATTGTGCGCACGCTGACTCTCGGCGCGCAGCAGCCATGCATCCCCGAGCTCGACAAGCGACGCGGCCATGGCCAGCGCATCCTCGCATTCTCGTGCGAGTGCGTGCGCTTCCTCGGCAGAGGCGATGGCGCTCGCCAATTCCCCGACCTCACGCTCGATACGCGAGCGCACGATGAGTGCCTCCGCCTCACGCGGGCGTGCCGAGTGCCGTCGCGCCGTGGTCACCGCGCGATCACACTCCGCTGCCGCCTCCTCCAGGCGGCCGGTCGCCATCAGCAAGCGGGCGCGTCCCAGAGCTATCTGACCATCCATGGCTCGATCATCCCGCGCGTGCGCCAGCTCCAGGGCCTGCTCGAATGCGCCTGCGGCATCGTCGTAGCGTTCATGATGAAGGTGGAGCAGCCCGATATCGCACAACGCCCAGGCCATGCCCTCTTCGTCGCCTGTCGCCCGGAAGGCCCGGAGACTCATGTGGAAACGAATGCGCGCTCCATCCAGGTCGCCCTGTAACATGGAGACGGTACCCAGGTTCTCCTCCACCAGTGCGTAGAGCCGCTGGTCGCCCGCCGCTGCGGCGTTGAGCGATGCGTCGCCGAAGAGCTGGCGCGCCGTACACATGTCGCCGCGTCGCTGGTGCAAGGTGGCGAGGCAGTTCTGGGCATGGGCTACGCCGGTTGCATAGAGCACGTAATGCGAGATGTCCAGGCTGCGTCTGAAGAGCGCGTCGGCTCTTGCCGTCTCACCGAGCTCGCGCAGGAGTGAGCCCTTCCAGCGGTACAGGTCCGCGTGGAATTCCCCTGGTGGTAAGCCCTCGATGAACCCAGCCAGCATGTCATACGCAACAAGCGCCTCGACTGCCGCGCCGCGCCGCTCGAGCTCGCGGGCGCGTGCTAGCAGGAGGCGTGCCTCCTGAGCCTGGCCGATGGTGCGCTGTCTGGTTTGCATCTATCTGGCTGGGGGACCCCGGGGTGAGCTGACCGCGCCATTGGCTACAACGCTGGTGCTCTTCCACGGCAACTGCCATGCCTTTACTAATGCACTGACCTACTTGGGTTTACTGCGTCGGCGCCCCGCTCAACGGAATAGTGTTGCGCGAAATCATTGCATAGTGTAACGAATTTTGCCAGCAGCAAGGCGGGGCCGAAGCCAGAACGATGGGGGCGAGGCTGAGGGGACGCAGGGACGCTGACGAGGCGGCCGGACTACCCGGTAGGCCCGTTAGGCCCGAAGGGCCGGCACTGCCATGGCCGATGCGCTTGGCCGGCGTACCGTATGGTCTGGCGGTGCTCCGGTGGAGCGGGGTTACGCAGGCGGGATAGCCGGCTTCGTCGACCTCACCTCGTCGACCTCACGTGCTCGTAGACCATACGCGAGATGTCGGCAATGAGAGAGCGTGCCACTGATTCATCGGGGATGCCTCGAGTCAGGATGACGAGCACATACGGATCGCCTCCACGAGGATTCACTATTGCGGCATCA
>DATCXG010000432.1:0-6466 GCA_036565945.1 Gemmatimonadaceae bacterium | reverse complement strand
CACTCGCTCCACCGCCTGCCTCCCGCCATCCGACGACGACGCGGACGCGGACGCGGAGCGCGGAGACGCACGCCCCGCTGCCCGCGGCCGAGCGGGGCGCGGAGGCATGGACACGATAGAGGGTTGTCTCTCACCCGATGGCGAGAGCATCGCCTTCATCCAGAACTACAACGTGGCCGTGCGGCCGGTGAACGGAGGTGGCACGTCGCAGCCCGGGATCGCCGGGAGCGGCTCGACGCCGGACTTCACCCTCCTCACCTACGACGGCTCCGAAGGGGATGCCTACGAGCTCAGGTCGATACGCTGGTCGCCGGACTCGCGGCGACTCGTGGCCTACAAGCGGCGTCCCGGCTACACGCGGCTGGTACACTACGTGGTCTCGTCGCCCAGGGATCAGCTGCAGCCCAGGGATACCTCGATCTTCTACCGCAAGCCGGGCGATGTGCTCGACTTCGTCCAGCCGGTCCTCCTCGACGTCGTCGCGCGGAAGGAGATGACGGTGGACAACGCGCTCTTCCCGAACGCCTACCAGATCTCGCAGGCGGTTTGGCGCGAGGACGGACGCGCGTTCACCTTCGAGTACAACCAGCGCGGCCATCAGGTATACCGCGTCATCGAGGTGAACGCGTCCACCGGGACGGCGCGCGCGGTGATCTCCGAGGAGGTGTCCACCTTCTTCCCGTATCGCCCGGTGGCGAGGCCCACCGATACGGGAAAGAACTGGCGCTACGACATCGCCGATGGCCGCGAGGTGCTCTGGATGTCGGAGCGCGACGGGTGGAACCACCTCTACCTCTACGACGGCGCCACCGGCCGGGTGAAGAACCAGGTCACCAGTGGTGAGTGGGTGGTCCGTGGCGTGGACAGCGTGGACGTGGCCAACCGTCAGATCTACTTCCGCGCCAGCGGAATGATCGCCGGACAGGACCCCTACTTCATCCACTACGGCCGGATCGGCTTCGACGGCAAGGGTCTCGTCTGGTACACCGAGGCCAATGGCGACCATCAGCTCTTCTGGTCGCCGGATCACCGCTACTTCGTCGACATGTACTCGCGCGTGGATCTGCCGACCGTGCTCGAGCTCCGGCGCGTGAGCGACATGCACGTCACGCCCATCGAGAAGGGCGACATGTCGGCGCAACTGGCCACGGGCTGGCGGGCGCCGGAGGTGTTCTCGGCGAAGGGCCGCGACGGGAAGACCGACATCTGGGGAATCGTCGTACGGCCGACGAACTTCGACTCCACGAAGAAGTACCCCGTCATCGAGCAGATCTACGCGGGACCGCAGGGAAACTTCGTGCCCAAGAGCTGGGGCGGCGGACAGTCGCTGCAGTCGCTCGCGGAGCTCGGCTTCATCGTGGTGCAGATCGACGGGATGGGGACCAACAACCGCTCGAAGGCCTTCCACGATGTGGCGTGGAAGAACCTCGCCGATGCCGGCTTCCCCGATCGCATCCTCTGGCACAAGGCCTACGCGGCCGGGCATCGCTGGTACGACATCACGCGCGTCGGTCTGTACGGCACATCCGCGGGCGGCCAGAACGCCATGGGCGGGCTGCTCTTTCATCCGGAGTTCTACAAGGCCGCGTACGCGAACTCCGGCAGTCACGACAACCGGATGGACAAGATCTGGTGGAACGAGCAGTGGATGGGATGGCCGTTGGGCCCGCACTACGCGGCGTCGTCGAACATCGTGAACGCCGGCAAGCTGCGGGGACATCTGATGCTCGTGATCGGCGAGCTCGATACCAACGTCGACCCCTCCACCGGCTATCAGGTGGTCAACGCGCTCATCCAGGCCGGGAAGTACTTCGACCTGCTGGTGGTCCCGAACGGTGGCCACGGAGCGGGGGGCCAGTACGCCATCCGGAAGCGCAACGCCTTCTTCGTCCAGTGGCTGCTCGGCGTGCAGCCGCCCAACTGGAACGACGAGGTGGTTGATGAGGTGAAGGTCGGCAGCACCGAGCAGTTCCAGTCCGAGTCGCAGATGCAACCGAGCTTCTACGATGGACCCGATGACCCTCCGTATGTCTGGTGGTAGCCGAGCAGTCGACCGTTTGCCTGGGAGGATGGCGATGAGGAGTTGGACACCGATGAGACAGTGGGCGTGTCGAATGCTGTGTGCGGCGGCGGCGACGGTAGGTGTCGCCAACGACGCGGCGGCGCAGCAGCCGACGGGAGCGAGCGGTGCGGTCGGAACGATTGTCGGACAGATCGTGAATGTGGACACGAAGGCGCCGCTCTCGGATGTGATGGTGCTGGTGAAGGGCACCGAGCTGCGTACGGGCACGAGCGCCGCGGGGCGCTTCGTCATTCAACGCGTGCCGGCCGGGGCGCATACGGTGCGCGCGCAGCTGCTCGGCTTCGCGCCCGTCGAGCAGGCGGTGAACGTCGTCGCTGGTGAAACGGCGACGATCACTATCTCGATGAAGGAGATCCCCTACACCGTCTCGCCCGTGGTGGTGACCGCACTCGGGATCGAGCGCAAAGAGAAGAGTCTCGGTTACGCGGTGCAGTCGATCAGCTCGGCCAAGCTGGACAAGATTCCCGAGACGACGATGATGCAGGCGCTGGCCGGCCAATCAGCCGGCGTGGCGGTGACGAGCGCCAGCGGCCGACCCGGCGCCGGGGCGCGCATCACGATCCGCGGCGAGAGCTCCTTCTCGGGGAACACCCAGCCGCTCTTCGTGATCGACGGCGTACCCGTCTCCACCGCCACCGATGGACCGAGCAACGCGCTCTCCACCGGGTCGGCGGGGAGCCGCCAGATGGACCTCGACATGGAGAACATCGACGAGCTCACCGTGCTCCGCGGGGCAGCCGCCACCGCGCTGTACGGGTCGCGCGCGGCCAATGGCGCGATCGTGATCAAGACGAAGCAGGGGCGCTCGGGGTCGCCGCTCCGCTTCAACTTCAACACCGAGATGCGCTTCGACCGACCGATCATCGAGGGCTATACCACCGACTGGGCAGCGGGAAGCCGCGGCTACTTCTGCAACGGCAAGCTGCTCAGCCAGGGCGGATGGTGCGAGCCCGGATACCCGGGCACGAACACGGAGACCCAGAACAACTGGGGCCCGCACATCGACAGCATCCCTCAGGTCGTCTTCGACTCGCTCGGGCCGGTGCGCTTCCGCGATGCGAGGTCCGACTTCTACCAGAACGCGATGACGTCGAACAACTCGCTCCGTGGCTCTGGCGGGATGGGCGACTTCGGCACTTACACGCTGGGCGTCTCGTACCTCAACCAGAGCGGCGTGAATCCGGTGGAGAAGCTGGACCGGCTCAACCTGAACGGCAACGTGAACCTCACACTCAACAAGCGGCTCACGTCGACCACCAGCATCCAGCGAATCCGGAGCAAGAACCCCTACTCCGACGATTCGTACAGCGGCATCGATCACACCCTGATCAACCTGCCGCCGACCACGGATATTCGCAGAGGCTATAACCCCGATGGAACGCCGATCATGCTCGGCAACAGCCAGCCATCGGTGCAGTGGCAGCTCGACAACGAGTACAACACCGAGGAGACCAATCGCTGGATCGCCTCGCAGCAGTTCCGGCTCTCGATCGGCCCCGGTATCTACCTAGCGAACAACCTGGGCCTCGACACCTACGTCAGCGAATACGGCCGCTTCATCAACGAGCGGCCCTGGCGAACCGCGCAGGGCCTCACCTCGGGATCGACCCGGCAGCGCAAGAGCACCCGGACTACCATCAATGATGACCTGCAACTGATCATGGACACCCGCCCGTTGATGAACACGGGCGTGAGCATCAGCGCGCTGGTCGGCGGCAACGTGCTCTCGGAGAACGCGAGCTACGTGGAAGGTGTCGGCTCCGACATCGTCATTCCCGGCTACTACAATCTCTCCAACTTCGGCACGCAGACAGTGCGGGCGAACCTGCCTACGCAGTACCGGATACTGGGTGCCTACTCGTCGGTCACAGCCGGCTACGGCGACTGGGCGTTCCTCACCCTGACGGGGCGCAACGACTGGAGCTCCACGCTCCCCACCAAGGCGAACTCCTACTTCTACCCCTCGGCGTCGCTCGCCATCGTGTTCACGGACGCGCTGAACTGGCATCCTGGATGGCTCGATTTCGGGAAGCTGCGGGTGTCGAAGGCCAAGGTGGGTAACGACGCGCCAGCGTACTCGCTCTCCACCCGCTACGTGACCGGCACGCTGGCCAAGGGATCCAACAACGACGTGCAGCAGTTCGGCGGGCCCGCTATCAACTTCCCCTTCCGCGGGATAACGGCGTTCACCTCGTCCACCCAGCTGGGCAATCCCGAGCTCAAGCCGGAATCGACGATCGAGGATGAACTCGGTCTGGAGCTGCGCTTCTTCAACGGACGCGCGCGGGCCGATCTCTCGGTCTACAGGAAGTCGAGCTACGATCAGATCTTCAGCGTGCCCTCGTCCTCCGTGACCGGCTATACCAGCATCGTCCGCAATGCCGGCGACCTTCGTAACAACGGCATCGAGCTCTCGCTCGGCGGGCGCCCGATCGACGTCGGGGATTTCTCCTGGGACGTGAACGTGAACTGGGCGAAGAACAAGTCCAAGGTGCTCAGTCTCGCGCCGGGTGTCACTTCGATCTCTCTCGCCGGCTACTCGTGGCCGCAGATCCGCATCATGGAAGGGCAGCCGTACGGCGTGATCTGGGGCTATGGATGGAAGCGCAACTGCGTGGCGGACGACCCGTGCTTCGACAACGTAGCGGAGGGCACGAGGCTCATCGACGACAACGGCTACCCGATCAAGTCCGACGAGCTGCGCAACCTCGGCACCGTGATGCCCAACTGGACGGGGAGCGTCTTCTCGGAGGTGCACTTCAAGGGCTTCGGCCTCTCGGCGCTCGTCGACGTGCGCAACGGTGGCAAGATCATCAACTTCGAGACGCAGTACGAGGTGAACAACGGGCGATCGATCCTGACCGCCGACCGCTACACCTGGACGGTGGAGGAGGGCGTGAACGTCAACACCGGCCAGCCGAATACGGTGCGGCTCTTCAAGGATCAGAGCTACTACCCGCTCATCTACGGGTTCGACCGCCACGAGAGCCAGATCGAGCCGGCGGGCTTCACCAAGCTGCGCGAGCTGAGCCTGTCGTACCGGCTCGGCGACGACCTGGCGAAGCGGCTGAGTCTCCAGGGAGCGACGGTCTACGTGACGGGCCGCAACCTGGCCGTCTGGAGCGACTTCTCGATGGGTGATCCCGAGGGTGACGTCTACGGCGGTCAGAACGCCGGCGGCCAGTACTTCCGGCAGTTCAACGGACCGCAGACCCGAAGCGTCGTTTTCGGCATCCGCACTCTATTCTGATCCCGCGACTCATGGCCAAGAGGAACCCGATGCAATCTCTCAGAGGCACGGCGCGGGTCATACCTGTGCTGCTGATACTGACTCTCGCTGCGTGCGAGAACTTCCTGGACGTCAACGACAACCCGAACTCCCCGGAGACGGCGGCGGTGGACATTCGTCTTCCCGCCCTGATCACCGCGTTCATCCACTCCACCTACTACGGTGAGAACTCGCTCTGGGGCGCCGAGTGGACGCAGCAGTTTTCGTACAATCGCGAGACGAGGCCGTACTCGCAGGTGCAGCGCTACGAGCTCTCCGAGACCGACGCGTCGTCGGCGTGGGACTACTACTACTCGCGCCCCGGCAACGCCTCGTACACGCTGGTCCGCGACGCGTCCGCGCCCGGCGACATCTACTATCACGGCTTGGGGAAGCTCTTCTACGCCTGGACCTTCGAGGTCATCACCGATCTGTGGGGGCCCGTGCCGTACAACGAAGCTTTCAAGCCCGAGATCCGTGAGCCGAAGTACGACAGTCAGAAGACGGTGTACGAGGGCATCCTGGCCTCGCTCGACACCGCGATTGCCGATATGAGCAGCACTACGGGGCGCCTGCCCGGCACCAACGACCTGCTCTTCAACGGCGACATGTCGAAGTGGATAAAGCTCGCGCACTTCCTCCAGGCGCGCACGCAGCTTCGCATGGCGTACGCGCAGGGAGAGGACATGACCGCGCGCGCCAACGCGGCGCTCACCGCGCTCTCCGGTGCGCTGACCAGCAACGCCGACGATGCCGACTTCATCTACCCCGGCGGCGAGGATGCGCGTAATCCGCTCTGGATGTTCCAGGACCAGCAGAATTCGTTCGTGGCGTCGGAGTATCTGGTCGAGATGCTGAAGAGCCGCAGTGATCCGCGGCTCCCGATCATGTTCACGCCGATCGTGTACGACTCCGTCCGTGGCACCACGGGCTACCCCTCCACGACGCCCACGTACGTGGGACATCCCAATGGCGGGCCGACGCTCGCCGACTCCACGGTTTCGTGGATCGGCGCATACTTCTCCAACGAGGATGCGCCGCTGAACCTGGTGAGCTATGCCGACCAGAAGTTCACCGAGGCGGAGGCGCGGCTCATCGTGAGCGGTGCGGCCGCC
>DATCXG010000416.1:0-2771 GCA_036565945.1 Gemmatimonadaceae bacterium | reverse complement strand
AGCGGCCGCCCGTGGCGCGGCGGCCGACCAGGGCGTCGGCGGTACGCGACGACATCGCCAGCGCGGCCCAACTCGCCTGTCTGCTCGAGGCGAGCGCCCCCAAGCCGGGGAACGTATCGCCCGGCCGGCACTTTCACGACGCGCGCTACGAGGACTTCCTGGCCAGCGCCGCGGCGATCGGACCAGCGTTCGCGCGCGCGGGCGGCGTGGCACTCGGGGTCACCATCCGCTCCGCGATCGAGGCCACCGCCCGCTGGACCCATTCCAATACCAACCTCGGCATCGTGCTCCTGCTGGCGCCGCTCGCTCACGCCGCGCACGAGACCCAGGAGGCGCACGCGGGAGCGCTGCGCGAGCGACTCGCACGCGTGCTGAGCGCCACCACCCTGAGCGATGCCGCCCACGTGTATGCCGCCATACGACTCGCGCGGCCGGCGGGGATGGGAGAGGTGGAGCAACAGGATCTGGCGGCACCGCCCACCATGCCGCTGAGAGATGTGATGGCGCTCGCCGCCGAACGCGACGGCATAGCCCGCGAATACGCCACCGATTTCGCCACCACATTCGAGATCGGCGCGCCGGCACTCAAACGCGCGCGGCGCGATGGACTCGAGTGGAACGATGCCGTGCTGGAGACCTTCCTCGCTATCCTCGCGGCCGCGCCCGACACCCACATCGCGCGGAAGCTCGGCGGCGAGACCGCCGCTGATGTGACCGAGCGGGCCCGCTCATTGCTCGAATCCGGCGGGATACGCACCCATGCGGGACGCCAGCGCGTGGCCAGTCTCGATCGCCACCTCCGCGACCGGCACAACGCCCGCAACCCAGGTACCACAGCCGACCTCACGGCCGCGGCGATCTACGTCGCACTACTGGAGGAGCGGCTGGAACTGATCCTCGAAGGGAACCAATGACCACACACCAAGAGTTTAGGGTCAGCGTCACCAAAGACTACCTCGTCTTCTCGTCGGCACACTTCATCACCTTCGCCGGCCACCGGTGCGAGTCGCTGCATGGGCACAACTACCGGGCCGGCATCACCATCGAAGGACTGCTCGACCAGCAGAGCTGGTACGTGCTCGACTTCACTCTGGTGAAGAAGATCATGAAACGGGAGTGCGACGAGATCGATCATAAGGTGTTGCTCCCGCTCCGGAGCCCCAAGGTCACGGTGACGGAGAAGGATGAATCAGTACATGTGGGTTACCAGGGGCAGCCCCGGTACATCTTCCCCCGTTCGGATTGCGCGTTGCTTCCCATTCCGAATACCACGGTGGAGATGCTCGCGCAGTACCTGGCCGGTCGGGTCAGGAGCGACCTCGAGGAGCTCGGGCTGAAAAACCTCACGGCACTGGAGATCGAAGTCGAGGAGAACTTCGGCCAGTCCGCCATCTATCGCGAGTTGCTGGAGTAGAGCGAACCAGAATTCAGACAAATCGAGAGATCGTCGATGCACTTCCAATACATACTCGACGCCGCCGCGATGGTCATAGTGGCCATGCCACCTGCACGGGCGATGGCGCACGATACAGCACCAGCGCCAACTACAACTGCTTCAGTAGTAACGTCAGCACCAGCGCCAACTACAACCGCTTCAGTAGTAACGTCGGTGCGGCAGACGTCACCGCTGGACACCGCGAGCGCCAGTGCCGAGAGCCCCGAGCCTCGGGTTCGCGTGACCGTAGACTCCGCGCAATCGAGGATCGTCGTCACCGCGGGACCCTTCCACGTGCCTGCCATGTCCGGACACATGGCGCATATGAAAGGGATGGAAGGGATGGATGGCATGAAAGGGATGGATGGGATGGAGGGCATGGAAGGCATGGAGGGCATGGAAGGGATGGAGCACCACTCCATGTCGCGGTTCATGCGCTTCGATTGGCCGGTGGACGGCTGGATGCGCGGCTTTCGCGTGGACATGACCGATGCCGCGGGCAAGCCACTACCAAGAACCCTGCTTCACCATCTCATCGGCGTGAACCTCGACCGACGGCAGATCGTGTATCACGCGGTGGAGCGCCTCTTCGGTTGGGGCGCGGAAACGGACCCGGTGAAACTCCCCTCGTCGCTGGCCGTTCCGCTGAAGCCGGGAGAGCAGTTGGGCATGTACGCCATGTTCGACAACCAGACGGACAGAGACGTGGAAGCGTACCTGCGTCTCACGCTTCCCTACGAGCCCACCAAGGGTAACCGCCTCACCGCCGTCCTCCCGCTCTACGTGGACGTGAACAACGTGATCGGCGGTACCACCACCTTCGACCTGCCGCCGGGCAAGTCATCGAAGAGCTTCGAGTTCGAAATACCCACGAGCATCAGGGTAGTCGCCGTGGGAGGGCACATGCACGACTACGGTCGCAGCGTCCGTCTCGAGGACGCCGAGTCTGGCAAGGTGCTCGTGCGCCTCAAGGCGAAGCGCGACAAGCAGGGTCACGTGGAGGAAGTGGGTCGCTTCGTCTTCGGATTCAACATCGATGCGCTCCACCTCGTCGCCCACCACCGCTATCGCGTAGTGGGTGAGTACGATAACCCCACCAGCGAGACCATCCGAGACGGCGGCATGGCGCACATCAACGGCGCCATCATCCCCGACGACATGAGCCAGTGGCCCGCCCTCGACCCCAATGACCCGCTGATCCAGAAGGACCTGGCGAGTCTACCGGGGAACTACCAGGGATCAGGAAGCAGGGATCAGGGAGCAGAAAGGGCTCCTCGGGGAGAGATCCCACCCCCCGAGGCAGTTCCTGAACCCTGCCACCTGAACCCTGAACCCC